>JANMHD010000360.1:0-1631 GCA_031374985.1 Coleofasciculaceae cyanobacterium OTE_70_metabat_329
CAAAACTGTTTAGAATTTATTGCGGCTCATAGTTTAGGTTATAGCTATCAACCACCAGCGCCCCAAATAGTACCAAGAGTTGGTTTATATCAGAAACTAGTTGCATTAGATAATCCACAGGAAATCTCCTTAAATAAGAACAAAGGTAAGGTAGGTATCCTATTCTATCGCGCTCATTATTTATCAGGAAACACCCTCGTTATTAATGCTCTTATTGAAAAATTAGCTGATCGAAATATGGAAGTAATTCCTCTATTTGTTTCTTCTCTTAAAGACCCAACTATTCAAGCAGAACTTCTAGATTATTTTGTAGATGTAGATTTAATTCTCAATACTACTAGTTTTACTGCTACTAGAAAAGAAAATGATGCAAATAATCCTTTATTAAGTTTGGGAGTACCAATTTTTCAAGTCATTCTTAGTGGTGGTGTTTTTACAGATTGGCAAGCCAGTTCCCAAGGATTAATTCCTAGAGATATGGCCATGAATGTGGCACTACCAGAAATAGATGGCAAAATTATTACCCGTGCAGTTTCTTTTAAGGCAGTACAAACTAGAAATGAAAAATTACAAACTGATGTTGTTACCTACGAACCGGTAGACGATCGCTTAGATTTTGTAGCTGATCTAACTAGCAATTGGTTGCGCCTTAAACGTACACCGCCTCAAGAGCGAAGAATTGCTGTAATTCTGGCCAACTATCCCAACAAGGACGGTAGAATTGCCAATGGTGTAGGTCTAGATACCCCTGCTAGTTGTATTGCCATTCTCGAAGCTCTACAACAAGCTGGTTATAATTTAGACCAAATTCCTAGTACTGGTAATGAATTAATCGAGCTACTAACTAAAGGAATTACCAATGATCCAGAAGGCAGAGAATTGCGAAATGCTAATCAATTTTTATCCCTAGAAACCTACCAGCAATACTTTGTAACTATTCCCTCGACTGCCCAATCAGAAATTCAAGCACGCTGGGGAGAACCAAAAACTAACTATCCAGATTCTAGTGTATCTACTCCCTCAACTTCATCCCCTGTTATAGGAAATGTCGACAACTCAAGTCTCTCCCCTTTTAAAGGAACTTCAACACCTCCCCTCCTTTTTAAAGGAGCTTCAACAACTTCCCCCGCCTTTCAAGGGGGGGCTAGGAGGGGTTTTCCCATTCCCGGTCAACAGTTAGGCAACATATTTTTGGGAGTCCAACCCAGCCGAGGTTACGATCTAGAACCTAGCTTAAATTACCATGCACCAGATTTAGTTCCCACTCATGATTATTTAGCTTTTTACTATTGGCTCCGAGAAGTATTTCAAGCTGATGCAATTATCCATGTAGGCAAGCATGGAAACTTAGAATGGCTACCGGGAAAAAGTATTGCTTTATCATCAGATTGTTATCCAGAAATTGCCCTTGGTGCTATTCCTAATTTCTATCCCTTTATTGTTAATGACCCGGGGGAAGGTTCCCAAGCAAAACGTCGTACCCAGGCAGTAATTATTGATCATTTAACTCCACCTTTAACCCGGGCAGAGCTATACGGAAACTTATTACATCTAGAAGGTTTAATTGATGAATATTACGAGGCCGAAAACTTAGATCCCACCAGATTAAATTTAATTAGCGATCGCATCAC
>JANMHD010000364.1:0-2623 GCA_031374985.1 Coleofasciculaceae cyanobacterium OTE_70_metabat_329
GTTGCCCCCTGACTAACGCAACCAAGAATACCTGGACATTCAACAATCCAGACCTCATCCTCATCTCGATCGAGCGTAATATTAAACTTCATACTAAATTTTTGATTAGCTACTATGGCTTTTCAATTATACTTTCTTCAATCAAGACTGGTAGAAAACATGGTTCAGTCGATCGCTCCCCTTCCCCTAGACGAGTTCCTTGCTCAACCAGATATTGAGTCTTCCTCCGTCTGGGAATTGATCGCTGGACGAGCTATCCTAAAAAGTCATACCCACCCTGTTTCATTCTCAATACAAATTCTAGCCGGGGATACCTTGTAATTGTTGTCGAGAACGAATTTCTAGATATACCAACAGCGCATTAATATCCGCCGGATTAACTCCTCCAGTCCGGGAGGCTTGCCCGATCGTCAGGGGTCTAATCTTAGTAAGTTTTTCTCTTGATTCCTTAGAGAGAGTTTCAATGCTGTGGTAATCCAAATCTGGGGGCAGGGAGCGATGTTCATGTTTAGCAACTTGGTCGATCTGGTGTTGTTGACGGTGCAAATAGCCGGAATATTTCAGGTCAATTTCGGTGCTTTCCCGTTCTGCAAGATTGAGTTGAGAATTACTTAAACCATAGCGATCGAACTCTCCATAATGAAATCCGGGACGGCGGAGTAATTCTCCCAAAGTAATGGAACCCTTGATCACCTGTTGTAGTTCTGTGGTGATTAATTTTCCTATCTCCTCGTGTTCCTTGATTCTAGTGGTGTGGAGTCGTTCTTTTTCGGCAGCAATGTTAACTAATTTGGTAGTAAATAATTCCCAACGGCGATCGTCCACTAAGCCAATTTCCCGCCCCAAAGGAGTCAAGCGCTGATCGGCATTATCGGAGCGCAGTAGTAATCGATATTCCGATCGACTAGTCAACATCCGGTAAGGCTCCCGCAAGTCCTTAGTACACAAATCATCAATCAAGGTTCCCAAATAACTCTGCTCCCTAGGGAAGATCACCATTTCCTGCCCCTTAGCCAACCGAGCCGCATTAATCCCCGCTACCAAACCTTGAGCCGCCGCCTCTTCATAGCCCGTTGTCCCATTAATCTGCCCGGCACAGAACAGCCCCTCAATCTTTTTCGTCATCAAGGTGGGGTAACACTGGGTAGCAGGCAGGTAATCGTACTCCACAGCATAGGCAGGACGCAGCATGGTGCAATGCTCTAATCCCGGCAGAGTGCGGAGGAGTTGGAGTTGGATACTTTCGGGTAATCCGGTAGAAAAGCCTTGGATATAAAGCTCTGGAATATCCCTACCTTCTGGCTCAATAAAGATTTGATGGCTTTCCTTATCGGCAAACCGGACAATTTTATCTTCAATACTGGGGCAGTACCGGGGGCCTTTGGCATCCACCCAACCGCCATAAACGGGGGAAAGATGCAGATTATCCCGAATTAATTGATGAGTTGCTGGGGTTGTCCTAGTTAAGTAACAGGGCATTTGCTCCCGTTCTACCCAGATTTGGGGATCAAAGCTAAACCAACGCACTTGAGCATCGCCGGGTTGGGGTTCTATCTTGGTGTAGTCGAGCGATCGCTTATCCACCCGTGCCGGAGTTCCAGTTTTTAATCTGCCCGTTTCAAAGCCCAAGGTATTTAGGGTTTCTGTTAATCCTGTGGCCGCAAATTCCCCCGCTCTCCCGGCAGCCATGGATTTATTCCCCACCCAGATCACTCCCCCTAGGAAAGTCCCTGTAGTCAGCACCACAGTCTTACAACCGAAAGCCACACCAAAATAGGTAGCAACCCCGGTCACTTCTCCATTCTTGCCCAAGACTAGATCCGTCACCATCCCTTCCCGCACCGAGAGATTTGGCTCATTCTCGATAATGGTTTTCATCACTGCCGCATATTCTCGCTTATCGGTCTGGGCGCGTAATGCCCACACTGCTGGGCCACGGGAAGCATTTAATACCCGTTTTTGGAGGTAGGTGCGATCGGCCATCTTGCCAATTTCTCCCCCTAGAGCATCCACTTCGTGGGTAAGCTGAGATTTCGCTGGGCCACCTACAGCAGGATTACAGGGCTGCCACGCAATTTTATCAAGGGTCAGGGTCAGCAACAGAGTCCGACAGCCGAGGCGAGCCGAAGCCAGGGCCGCTTCACAACCAGCGTGACCAGCGCCGACAATAATTACTTCAAATTCATCTTGAAAATCAACAGCAGCATTTTGCAGCATAGGTTCCACAGCAATCTTTACCTAGGGATCAACCTGTATTATAAACTATCCCTTAAGGCTATTGGCTAGAGATGGAAACTCCCCTACCAATGTTGTCAGAGACGTTAAATCTTGGTTGATTGCGGGGAAGCAGAAGCTCTTGCTGTGGCTCAATCCACTCCTAATAGTTAAGATATGATACCTCTAAAGTAGACTTGCGCCGACGCTTCAATCTCTAAACAGTTCTTCTAAGTTTTGTCGATTATAGACAATCCGCAGAATTTCTATATCTTGTCCAGTTGCACGATAGAGAATGATATAGCCATCAAGAGGTAAGCCACGTAAGTCTGCTAATAAATGCTCGTAACTTTTACATAGGTAGGGAAACTGGGTTAAATATTGACATTTTCGGTTAAACTCTTAAAAA
>JANMHD010000366.1:0-4953 GCA_031374985.1 Coleofasciculaceae cyanobacterium OTE_70_metabat_329
CCCGGATCCGACTGCCGTAGGGATGAGTTAATTTATCCCCCTTATCTGTCTCTAGTTCTGGTAATCCTGCTGGGAGGGTTTCTAGGGCGGCACGGGCTGTGGTGAAGCGTTTAGTAATTATGGGCTGGACTAATTTGGTGAGCCATCGATAGAAAGTTGGGGGGAGACTGAGGCGATCGATAAATTGGATACCTTCTTCTGTTTGGGGTAAATCCATAGGAGCTAACCCAGTTGCTAAATGAATCAGGGTTGCCCCTAGGGAATACAAATCAGAGGCAGGAATAGTCTGTCCCCCATACTGTTCGATAGGAGCGTAGCCGTAGGTTCCCACCACAGTAAAAGTACGCCCGTCTTGGCTAGCAGAGTCTTGCACGGCTCCAAAATCAATTAAGTAAAGCTGGCGATCGTCCCCCAAAATTAGGTTACTAGGTTTAATATCTCGATGTAAAACGGGAGGACTTAGTTCATGTAAATAGATTAAGATTTCGAGGATCGATCGAGCAATAATTTTAATTTCTTCAAGGCTAAAATGCTTACCTTCTTGCAAGAGTTGCTTCAGGGATTTACCGGGAATATAGGCTTGGACTAAGCCAAAACTCAAGCCTTCTTCTAGGGTAAAACTATCAATATATCTAGGGATTTTTTCATGATTTAACTGGCGGAGAGTTTGCCCTTCTCGCTCAAATAATTTCAATTCTTCCCAGCGAGATTCCCCACCTACTGCCAATAATTTTAAAACAACTACTTGAGGAGGATTAGTAGTGTTATCAAGACTTAACCAAGTATGTCTACCCGCATTTTCAGCTAACTGCTGTTGCAATATATATCGCTGATAAATCAAAGTACCGGGTTGAAGTTGCTCAAGTTCCATTACATTTGAGGTTTAGGTTGGTACAGCATTGGGAGTAGAAATTTTAATTTGCCTATCAGTTTGTAACATCTTAGAGATAATCATTGGGATTATTAATTACTAATCCTTCAGCTAATGCTGCTGCATTTAGATTATTATCTGCTGAGACAAAAATTACTGAAGGTAAGCCGTTAGCAACACATAAAATATTTAGCTCACGCCCTGAGGCTAGTTGAACAGCATCATAACCTCGTAAAGCATATACTTCGGCCATAGTCATTGCCGAATTAATTATGGTTTCTGTAATTTCAATGACTTGGTATTCAGATTGAATATCTTCTTTGAACTGATGACGGATAGCGATCGCATCTTCACTACTGATACTGCCGCTCTTGGCTCTCCGTGTAATGGCAGAAATAATTTCTACTCCTGTAATAGCAGTTATAAAAAATTGGTTGTTCAGAGCTTGATCAAAAAGACTACAAATCCAAGTAGAGCCAGTTTCATTAATATAACGTTTAGCGATCGCACTACTATCCAGAAAATAGATAGCCATTTAATCCCTTTCCTCGATAATCGTCATTGATAGAGGATTACCTTGTATCTCAATTAAAGGTGGTTTAATTTGTTGTTGTGGGGATGGTAGCTTTCGCCGAAGAACTAAGCCAGAACTTAGTAAAGAGTCATAAAGTTTTTCTATTCTATGAGCTTCATCTGTTGCTTGAAGACGAATTTGAATTGCTTGACTTAGTTTTTGGAGTTCGTTTGGTTCAAGAGTTTCAAGTTGACTCAGGAGTTTGATAAGAGTTGATTGTGTCATGAAGGATAAACTCCATAGATATTAATTAGGATTTATGTATTTGGATACTTTTGTGGGCTGAGGTCGTTGAAGCCTGCAAAAATGTAAATCCTGTTAGTGTGATTATTATTTTAGCTGGATAACTAATAAGTGACAGCATCAGAGATGTAGTCCGGGGGTTCTACGTGGATCAGGATGCGGGCGGGGGGGAATTGCTCCTCTAATTTTTGTTCTACGGCTTCCGTAATCTCATGGGCTGTCGCAACATCTTGAGCATCGACAATTAGGTGCATTTCAATAAATATCTGCCGCCCCACAATGCCACGAGAAGCGATACTATGACAATTCAGAACTCCCGGTACTTCAGTTGTGAGTTGATGGATAATTTCTGGGTCGACCGCCATTTGATCTACCAAAGAAGGCAGATTATCCTGCAACACCGACCAACCACTCCGAAACACTAAAATCGCTACCGGGAAGGATAGCACTACATCTAACCATTGCAATTGGGGAACATTTATTTGATTCCCCCACCAAGAACCAATCAAACCCGCTATCACCGTAATTGTCACCCATACATCACTCATGGTGTGGCGAGCATCTGCCACGAGGATGGCACTACCCACCCGGACTCCTTCCCGGCGTTCGTAGAAGGTAACAAAGATATTAATCCCTAGAACAATTAACAATATCCATAATTCTGCCGTGCCGATCGTTAGGGGAACCAAACCCTTTTGCCAACCTTCGATCATCCGCATCACTGCCCCTTTCAGAATTTCAAAACAGGCAATACCCAAGAAAGCCGAAATTGCTAAGCCAACTAACGCTTCAAACTTTTGATGGCCGTAGGGATGGTCACGATCGGGATAGGGAGAGGCAAATTTAATAGCAAATAGCCCCAAAACATTATTCAAGCTATCAGTAACACTATGGAGGGCATCGGCAAACAAGCTCAAGGAGCCGGTGAGGAAACCCACGGTAATCTTAATCCCCATCACTACTAAATTTAGTAATAGAGTAATCAGCAAGACCCGGCGGACAGTCGATCGATTATCTAACAGCATAAAATCAAATGCTCCCTTGAGTCTGAATATTGTTTGTTAAAGGTTTAATATCTACCGTTAACCTTCTGTAGGGGAATAATTGGAGAATAATTTTAGTGTAGATCAATAAGTTGATTTGTAGAGCAAAACCTTTATATTGCAATAGTTTCAGGCTTTCTCTAATTAGAATTATTATTGTTAATCTTAGGAGTTTATTGCTAATCTTTTGCATTACTCACTTCGCATCGATCACTAAAAATGATTGCAAAAAGTTTCTGGCGGTTGAAACCGCAACTATTAAGAACAAAGTCCACCTGCGTGGACTAACCGAAATCCTAGTATCTTATTAACCTGTGTAGGCAGGTTTTGCTCCTGTAGCTGCGACTTCAGTCGCTAAGACTTAATAAATGCTAACTTTTCAGACATCCTCTAGACAGAGATTCATTTCAGAATTATTTTTGAGATGGGACAGAATCTTTTAGCATTAGGGTTAGTTAAAATATTTGCTGGTGCGTAATTCTACATATTAATTAAGTTAAATTTATCTATACTATGTCTTCAGTCCCTTTCAAGATTAATCTCGGTGAAGGTTCCGTCTCCTGTGGGTTTACTCCCCAAGCAGCCCAAGATTTGCAAACCCAGATCACTCAACTGATGCAAAATATCAAAGCTGTAGCTCAGGCAACTACTGGTGGGGGCAAACGCCAAGCTTACAAACCTATGGAATACCAATATACTGGGGAAGTATTCTTAGAAATTTTTTGCAATCCTAATATCTACGCCACCCCCTTTGCTGCCAAGGTGTTAATTACCCTCAGGGACGATCGCATCCGCTTGACCTCAGAAACTCAACTTACTACCCTCGTAGAAGATATTAATATTTACCTAGAGCAAGCAAGCTAAAAAATTAGGATTTTCCTGCGGTAGAAATTCTTCTAACTTAACAATTAAATCTATGGCAAAACCAACAATTTTGGTGACAGGAGGAGCAGGTTATATTGGCTCCCATGCAGTACTGGCTTTATCTCAGGCGGGCTATCCGGTGGTGGTATTAGACAATCTAGAATATGGACATCAGGAATTAATTACCAATATACCCAATGTAAAGCTAATTATTGGCAATACGCACGATCGTCCCCTTTTAGATACCTTATTTACTAATCATCAGATTGCCGCCGTAATGCACTTTTCTGCCTATGCCTACGTCGGGGAATCAGTAACCGCTCCTGATAAATATTACCGAAACAATGTAGTCGGAACTCTGAGCTTGCTAGAAGCTATGATTGCAGCAAAGATTAATAAATTTGTTTTCTCTTCCACCTGTGCTACCTACGGCGTTCCTGTAGAAATTCCCATTACAGAAGACCATCCCCAAAACCCCATCAATCCCTACGGAGCGACAAAGTTAATGGTGGAGCGCATTTTGAGTGATTTTGATGTGGCCTACGGTTTGAAGTCTGTTTGTTTCCGCTATTTCAATGCTGCCGGGGCGGATCCTGAAGGAAGACTAGGGGAAGACCACAATCCAGAAACCCATTTAATCCCTTTAACTCTTTTGGTAGCTATGGGAAAAATCCCTGCTATTTCAGTTTTTGGCACAGATTACGATACTCCCGATGGTACCTGTGTCCGGGATTATATTCATGTAAATGATCTAGCCTCTGCCCATATCTTAGGCTTAGAATATCTCTTAGCTGGAGGGAAGAGCGATCGCTTTAATCTAGGTAATGGCAATGGTTTCTCTGTGCAGCAGGTAATTGACACAGCTCGTCAGGTGACCGGGAAAGAAATTAAGGTGATTGAGAGCGATCGCCGTCCCGGAGATCCAGCATTTTTAGTAGGAAGTGCAGCAAAAGCTAAGAAAGTTCTCAATTGGAACCCACAATTTGCTGACCTGAGTAAAATTATTACAGACGCGTGGCAATGGCATCAGCAGCGTCATAAATAAAGCAAGATAAGGCAAGATGAAATTGCTCCGGGAGTTTGGCTATGATCAATCATTCTGTGCAGTATGTAGAAGAAACCCTCAAGGGTAATGGTCAGGAAATGGCTCCCAAAAGTACCTTAGAAGAAATAGATTACTCAGAAAATTTGCCAAAATCCGATAGATTAGATCGACTAGAAGTAATTGTTGAGCAAATGGCTCACGCAGTATTGGCAACTGCCGATGTAGTCGATCGCTTGGGGGAACGGATGGATTTTTTGAGTTTGCAAGTGCAGCAGCAGGGGCAACAATTTCAGCAACAAGGTTATCAGGTATA
>JANMHD010000367.1:0-3860 GCA_031374985.1 Coleofasciculaceae cyanobacterium OTE_70_metabat_329
GCAGCAACTATTGCTAATCTGCCAGAAACTGTGCGTATCCATCCCCTCAACCCCAAAGCGATCCGCCATACTAAGCCTCTTGGTGATCTAGTAGGAATGAAAAACCTTGGGTTCCATCTAGTCCGAGTAGCCCTCGGTGATAAAACGACAGAATTTCATTGCCATTACCAAGAAGAAGAATTTATTTATATTCTCTCTGGACGAGGCATGGCACAGATTGGAGAGCAGGAAATAGAAGTGGCAGCAGGAGATTTTATGGGATTTACTGCTCCTTCCCTGCCCCATGCTATGACTAATCCTTTTGCAGAAGATTTAGTGTACTTGATGGGAGGGCAACGCTTGGATCCAGAGATGGTAGATTACAATCACTTGCAAAAACGCCAGTTCCGCTTCCACGGCGATCGTCAGTTAGTAGATTGGGCAAATCTGGTATCTAGAGAACCGTAATCGTAAGTATTGATCATTTTTTCATAACCAATTCCCCACAAGGGGACTGAAATATTACTACTAAGAAATGAAGGCTTGGGGCTTTTATTCCATTTCTTCATCTATAAATTTAACTCCGTGCGTAAAACTTAGACCCCACGTCACCAACAGGGCGTGTTACGATTCTTAATAGAGTCTTAATAGAGCAAATTTTCCCTCCTCCTAAAACCTATGGCATCCCCCCAGCCCCCCCAAAATATTCTCATAAATATTCCTGAAACCACCCAACTGATTGACGTAGAGTTTACAGAAAAAAGCGATCGTCCCCCCGAAGACGACTATCAATCAAGCTCTAAATACGATCCCGAAGCCATTACCGATTACTACCAACAGCGCTTTTGGGAAGTCCTAACTCGCTTTCTTAGCACTGTGCTACCTTTGCTATCCTTTGCCTTTGGTGTGTGGTGGGACAAATTCACTAATAATTCAGGAAAGAAAGAGCAACAACGGGCGGTGCAGTTACGGAAGACTATTACTAAACTGGGGCCTGCCTATATCAAGGTCGGACAAGCCCTATCCACTAGGCCAGATTTGTTAACTGCCATTTATATGGAAGAATTGGCTCGCTTGCAAGATCAATTACCCCCTTTTCCTAACGAATTAGCCTTTCAGTTTATTAAAGAAGAATTAAATGCTAGTCCCTACGAACTCTATGCCGAAATTAGTGCCCAGCCGGTGGCGGCAGCTTCCTTAGGCCAAGTTTATAAAGGCAAGTTGAAGACTGGAGAAACCGTAGCGATTAAAGTCCAGCGTCCGGGTTTAGAAGAAAATATTGCCTTAGATATCTATATTCTGCGGCAGTTGGCGGGATGGGCAGAAAAAAATATCCCTAGAGTCAAGAGCGATCTCGTCGGGATTATGGATGAGTTTGGTGAGCGCATTTTTGAGGAAATGGACTATAGCCAAGAGGGGCGCAATGCTGAAAAATTTGCCCGGCTTTATGGCCATTTGCCAGATATCTATGTTCCCCGCATCTACTGGCAGTTTACCCATAAACGGGTACTGACTATGGAATGGATTGAAGGGACAAAACTTACTAATATGGAGGCGATCGCTTCTCAGGGGATTGATGCTCGTCACCTAGTGGAAGTAGGAGTACAATGCTCTCTGCGGCAATTATTAGAGCATGGATTTTTCCATGCCGATCCCCATCCCGGAAATCTCTTGGCCACCCGTGATGGCAAGCTGGCATACCTAGATTTTGGGATGATGAGTGAGGTCAAACCCTACCAGCGTTATGGCTTAATTGAAGCCGTAGTGCATCTAGTGAATCGAGATTTTAGCGGTTTAGCTCAGGATTATATCAAACTAGATTTTTTGACCCCAGATACAAATGTCACCCCTATTATTCCGGCTTTGGCTGGAGTTTTTAATGATGCTTTAGGAGCAACAGTGGCCGAGTTGAATTTCAAAAGTATCACTGATAAGCTCTCGAACTTGATGTATGAATACCCCTTCCGGGTTCCAGCCTACTATGCCCTAATTATTCGATCGCTTGTCACCCTCGAAGGCATTGCCATTAATGTAGACCCCAACTTCAAAGTATTAAGCAAAGCCTATCCCTACATAGCTAAAAGGTTGTTAACCGATACGGCGCCTCAACTGAGAACTTCCCTCCAAGAATTACTCTTCAAAGATGGTAGTTTTCGCTGGAACCGTTTAGAAAATCTATTGGCAAATGCTAGTGATAGTCAAGATTACGATCTCAGTCAAGTTCTGGATCAAACTATTGATTTTTTGTTCTCTGATCGAGGAGATTTTATTAGGGAGCAATTAGTAGAGGAAATTATCAAAGCAGTGGATAGTCAAGGACGGAAAAACTGGGACGACTTTACCAACATTATCCGGCGGGGACTAGGAAATAATGTTCAGATGAGGCCTATCCCTAAAGTTGAAACTAGTTCTAGTCTAGATAATATCCAACGAATTTGGGCTATTCTCCAAGCCACACCGGGGTTTGATAGTATGCAAGTAATTTCCCTCTTGCCAAAACTCCTAGTAAAACCAGAAACTCAAAAAATGGGGCAGCAAATTGCTGGTGGTTTAGCGCAAAGGGCTATGGCTAGAATGATTCGGGAAGTTTTGGCTCCCCCAGAAACCAAATCTATTCCTAGTTCTCGCCAATTGGTTTTACCTACCTCTAGTCGCTCTTAGTATGTACCTCAATAAGCTAAAATTTACTTTTGCTATCCTCCTCCTAATACCCCTACTCCTCAGTTGTAGCTTATCCCCTGTGGCTGCTCAAGACCGGGGATTTCTCGACCTGCATCTAGAATTTTTGAGTGAATATCAACTGCCAAAGCAAGATTTTCAAGGTACAACCGTCGGGGGCTTATCCGGGATTACCTACGATCGCCAACTTGATCGCTTCTATGCCATCTCAGACGATCACAGCAACTTAGCCCCGGCTCGATTTTATACCCTCAACTTATCCTTAGAGGAGAACAAACTAACCCAAGTAGCTGTAGAAAAAGTTACTTTCCTCAAGGATGAGACTAGTAATAATTATGCGGTTAATACGATCGATCCTGAAGGCATCGCCCTCTCTCCGGCTGGGAGGGTATTTATCAGCAGTGAAGGAACTAATCAATCTGCTCCTTTTGTCCAGGATTATGATCTAGAAACTGGGGGCAAACAGCAAAGTATTCCTATTCCCCAACGTCATTTACCCAAAGCTGACCAGGGAATTCAGCCGAATTTGGGATTTGAGGCTTTAGCGATCGCTGCCGATGGAAATACCAAAAGCGATCCCTACCGGATATTTACCGCCACAGAATCAGCCCTAACTCAAGATATCAACCCGGATAACCCTGATCAATCTATTCCTATTCGCCTCCTGCATTACCTAATTACCGACACTACTCCACCCCTATTGATTTCCGAAAACCTTTATCAACTAGACCCCGCCCCCAAGGGAGCCATCTACCACGGACTCACAGAATTAGTCGCTCTGCCGGAAAGAGGCTTTTTCTTAAGTCTAGAAAGAAGCTATGGATTGCTGGGTGCTAGTGCTAAAATATACCAAATCACCACTGGCACAGCTACAGATACCTCTATTATCCCTAGTCTCCGCACCCTCTCTGCTAGTTTTCAGCCCGTACGCAAAAAACTAATCCTAGACCTAGAAACTTTGGGAATAAAGTTAGAAAACTTAGAAGGTATGGCTCTGGGAGCTAAGTTAGCTGATGGTAGTCAAAGTCTAATTCTGGTTAGTGATGATAATTTTAGCCCTGAACAAACTACCCAATTTCTATTATTTAGTCTGAAGATTTAATAATCCCCTAATAATTAATTCTCACCATGACCCATTCTACTGATATTAAAACCCTTGCTCGATGGATGGCAGCAGATTTTAGTAATCAAGCTCAGGTATT
>JANMHD010000044.1:0-3418 GCA_031374985.1 Coleofasciculaceae cyanobacterium OTE_70_metabat_329
TTTCTTGCCCTCTAGCTAATTTTCAGTGATTTCAATATAGCCCAATAAATTATCAGGAGATAATGACATGGAAAGTGTTATTTACATTTTGGTTGTAGCGGGAGCTTTATCAACAATCTTTTTTGCGATCGCATTTCGTGAACCACCCCGGTGGCGTGGTAAAGATTAAGTATAGTTAGCGGATTTGAGTAGTATTACTATCAAGCTCCATAATCCTGGGCTGCTCCTTGTTCTAAAAGCAAGAACTTGAGCGGCTCAGAGTTTCTTATAGTAGGCATTATAGTCATCGCTAACTAGAATTAGGTTTGAATAAACCTGATGACACAAGGATTACACAAGCTAAATTACAGCACTTTTTCGTTTGTGGACGACAAACAAGGGGCTTAAGCCTCTTCTTCTAAAGCAAAAGCCTGTTTTCTCATAACTGAAAAGTGCTGTATCTTAATCTCCTTAGCAATTGCCCTATGTAAGTTTTAATGTGTATCTAAATATTTGGTGAGTTTACTCCTATGCACTGCCCTCAATGTCAATTTACCGACAGTCGGGTATTAGAATCCCGGTCTACGGAAGCAGGTCAGAGTATCCGCCGCCGTCGGGAGTGCTTACACTGTAAGTATCGCTTTACTACTTACGAACGGGTGGAGTTTGTGCCAATTGTAGTTTTAAAGCGGGATGGCAAACGAGAATCTTTCGATCGCTCCAAACTTCTTCGGGGTATCATCCGGGCTTGCGAAAAAACCGGAATTCCTCAGCAGCGCCTAGAAACTTTAGTAGAGGAAATTGAGTCTCAAATTCAACAAAATCCAGAGCGAGAAGTTGCCAGCAATGATATTGGTGAATTGGTGCTGCAACAACTCCAACTTTTGAGTGAAGTGGCTTACGTCAGATTTGCTTCGGTATATCAGCAGTTTCAAGGAATTAGGGACTTTGTACATATTCTGAATCATCTAGAAAATTATAGCGATCGCTCTTCTCTCTCCCCAGAGCTTGAGCCAAAAGAGGTGATCGTATCTCAATTAACTAACGAAACTGCTTTCATGAGCCACAGCAGTCCCTAAAACATTAACGTGCAAAATTGCAGACTAGGTTATGATGTAATACTGTTGATTTTTTAATTTTAAGTATTGTTAAGTATGGTTATGGAGGATTTCTATGTCAAAATTTATTCTTAAAGTATTATGGCTAGATGAAAATGTTGCTTTAGCAGTGGATCAAGTAGTTGGGAAAGGCACTAGTCCTCTAACTTCTTACTTCTTCTGGCCCCGGAATGATGCCTGGGAACAACTCAAAAATGAAATGGAAGCAAAGCATTGGATTGCGGAAATTGACCGGGTGGAACTCCTCAACAAAGCCACGGAAGTGATTAATTACTGGCAAGAGGAAGGAAAAAAGAAAACCATGGCAGAAGCACAAGTACAATTTCCCGAAGTCTTCTTCACTGGTAGCACCTGATTAACTGATATTTTACTTTCCCCGGCACGAACCTCCTAGACAAAATTTTTCTATTTCATGAACAATGGGCAAGGGGCTTAAGCCCCTTGTTTTATGGGAAAAGGCTACGCCTGCCTTCAAATAACGGAAAACTGCTGTAAATTAAACTCTCTTTAATTTTATCTAAAGACTCGGCCTACTAAATTCTTGGGTTGAGTCTTTTACACTAAAGGTTTGTTGTCAAGATTTTGTAGTTTAAGCTACCAGCGAAGGGTTCGATCGCTCCTAATCTCAGGGAAGGAAAATGTGAAATCACAAAAATCCTTGTCACCATCCCTTAAAATAGTTGGGATTCAGTCAAAGTGAAAGATTAATAGAGAAAACCTATGCCACGCCGTAACGATATTCGGAAGATTCTACTCCTCGGCTCCGGTCCGATCGTCATTGGTCAAGCCTGTGAATTTGACTACTCTGGAACCCAAGCCTGTAAAGCACTACGGGAAGAAGGTTATGAAGTTGTTCTAGTCAACTCCAACCCCGCCAGCATCATGACGGATCCAGAAACTGCCGATCGTACCTACATTGAACCCCTCACCCCCGATATTGTGGAGAAGGTGATTGCCCAGGAAAGACCCGATGCCTTGTTACCGACTATGGGGGGGCAGACAGCCTTAAATATTGCCGTAGCTTTGGCTAAGAGTGGGGTTTTAGAAAAATATAATGTGGAACTGATTGGGGCAAAACTGCCGGCGATCGAGATGGCGGAAGATAGGTTGTTATTTAAAGAAGCAATGGCTCGGATTGGTGTTGCAGTCTGCCCTTCCGGGATCGCAAATAATATTGATGAGGCCAAGACAATTGCTCATCAGATTGGTCGCTATCCCCTAATTATTCGCCCCGCCTTCACTTCCGGTGGTAGTGGTGGAGGGATTGCCTACAACCAAGAAGAATATGAAGAGATGGCCCAGATCGGGCTAGATGCTTCCCCCATGTCTCAAATTTTAGTAGAAAAATCTTTACTAGGTTGGAAGGAATATGAGCTAGAAGTAATGCGGGATTTGGCAGATAACGTGGTAATTATTTGCTCGATCGAAAACTTGGATCCGATGGGGATTCACACGGGAGATTCCATTACCGTGGCTCCTGCCCAAACCCTAACTGATAAGGAGTACCAAAGGTTACGGGATGCTTCAATTAAAATCATTCGGGAAATCGGCGTGGAAACTGGTGGCTCTAACATTCAATTTGCCACCAATCCCCAAACTGGAGAGTTTATCGTAATTGAGATGAACCCTAGGGTTTCCCGGTCTTCGGCCTTGGCTTCTAAAGCTACGGGGTTTCCGATCGCTAAATTTGCCGCTAAGTTAGCTGTGGGTTATACCTTAGATGAAATTCCCAATGATATTACGAAGAAAACCCCCGCTAGTTTTGAGCCAACTATTGATTATGTAGTTACCAAGATTCCCCGGTTTGCCTTTGAAAAATTTCCTGGTGCTGAGCCTTACCTGACTACCCAGATGAAATCTGTAGGGGAAGCTATGGCGATCGGTAGAACTTTCCAAGAATCTTTCCAAAAAGCCCTACGTTCCCTAGAAACCGGCCGGGCAGGCTGGGGTTGTGATAAACCAGAAAAAGTTCCTAGTTTAGAGCAAATTCGGGTGGGCTTAAGAACTCCAAATCCAGAGAGAATTTTTACCATCCGTCATGCCATGCTCATGGGGATGACCGTGGAGGATATCTATGAGCTAACGGGGATTGACCCTTGGTTCTTGGATAAAATGGAGGGATTGCTAGAAACAGAAAGGTTCCTCAAACGAACTCAACTGCCCCAACTAACAAAAGAGAAATTATGGAGTATCAAACAGCAGGGGTTTAGCGATCGCCAGATTGGTTTTGCTACCAAGAAACACGAGGATGAAGTCCGGGCCTACCGGAAATCCTTAGGAGTTGTACCTGCCTACAAAACCGTAGATACCTGTGCCGCAGA
>JANMHD010000384.1:0-15369 GCA_031374985.1 Coleofasciculaceae cyanobacterium OTE_70_metabat_329
AAAGATAAAAGTACCAATCGGATAGCCCTTGACAATACTATCTACAAGACCAGCTGACTTTTGTATTGTCCAAACAAAATCCCTCTGAAATTGTGGGATTCTGATTTGACCTTGTTCAATTGCACTTATTAAACTTGAAAATGTTTTTGTTTGGGGTTCCGGCAAATTCATCTTAAACTCCTCCATAGACTTCGGTTACATTTCATTTAAATTATTATGATGATCTAGATCATTTTCCTAAGTTGCCCAAGTTTTTGCCCAGTTTAGATTTCGCTTGACCTGCTCTATTGTTGGAGCCTCCGAGTAGAGGCGGAGGACGGGTTCTGTGCCAGAAAAACGGATGATTAGCCAGCTTTGGTTATCTAGGCGGAACTTGTAGCCATCGATCGCTAAAACAGCAATTACCTTTGCCCCGGCTATTTCTGTAGGAGGTTGAGTTTGCAATTGCTGCTCTAATTTTGCTCTGGTGCCCATGCTATCAAGGTGGAGATCAATGCGATCGTACACCGCCGTAAAACCAGTTTTTGCCTGTAAACTTTGGTAAATCTCACTTAGGTCTAGGTCATACTGGACGATCGCTTCTAACAAGTACAGAGCTGCTAAGAGGGCATCTCGTTCGGGAATATGGGAACCATAGCCAATCCCCCCGGATTCCTCACCACCTAGTAAAACCTCATGGGTCAGCATTCGATCGGCGATGTATTTATAACCAATGGGAGTTTCATAGACGGGCAGGTTGTGGAGAGCCGCTACCTTGGGGATCAGATCAGAACCACTAATAGTTTTCACCACTTCCCCCGTCAAGCCTCGATGGGATGCCAGATGATCAATCAAAATGGGGATCAAGAGTTGAGAACTCATAAAATTTCCCTGACTATCTACAGCAGCAATGCGATCGCTATCCCCATCAAACACAAATCCCACCGCCACACCGGAATTACCTTGATATTTATGGCTCCGAATCACCCGAAATAGCTGGGATAAATATTTAGGCAAAGGCTCCGGCGCACCACCCCCAAAAAGTGGATCCCGATTCGAGTTTAATTCCTGCACTGCCACATCTAAAATTTGGGTCAAGCCCCCGGCTGCGGCTCCGTGCATCACATCGGCAAATACCGCCACCTTACCTTGGCGAATTGCTTCCTGAATCAGAGGTAAATTCACCTTAGCAGCAATTCCTTGACAGTAGCTCTGCCAAGGATCAAACATTTTGATGGGAATCAACCGCTCTGGTTTTGGGTAGGTAGGAGCTTGCTGAATTAAGTCCTCAATTTCTTGGGTTACTTCCCCTGGTACAGAACCGCCAAAGGCTCCCTTAACTTTTAAGCCCGAATAACCACCGGGATTATGACTAGCAGTGATGACTAAAGCTCCTAGGGCATTTTCCTGCTTGGCAGCCCAACTAAAGGCCGGAGTGGGGGCAAAGGTTTCGGTAAGGAGAACTTCAAAGCCGATCGCTTGGAGAGATTCCGCAGTTTTTTGGGCAAACTCTTCAGACAAGAAACGGCGATCGTGACCCACAATAATCGTGTTGCTGCCCGTACTAGCACCGTAGAATTTTTTCAGGATCATCGCTGCTGCTGGGGCGGCGATCGCTAACCGAGTATAGGTAAAATCATCAGCAATTAGACCCCGCCAGCCATCAGTCCCAAACTTGATTGGCATTCCTACTGCATCATTAGTCATAGTGGGTTATCCCCTGGTTTAGTTTATGAATTTTATAAATTATCTTTAAAGTTCTGGAATGTGATTTGTCTCTTGATCAGGGTCTTGACTTTCCTGAAGTTGCCAGAGAAGCGATCGCACGGTTCCTCGTTCAATGTAGGGCCAACCCCCAGACTCTTCAATATCTTTTAACAAACTATAGAGGACTTGTCTATTGCTGGGCAGGGCCTCTTGGAACAACCCTTCCCGCACTTGCCGATGACACTGTTCTAGCGATCGCAGGATGGCTAATAAATCAATAATCTCTCCCTGATGGGACGCTGCTAGGTCCGATATTTCTTCCGCTAAAATATCTAGCTTGGCCAACAACTCCTTAGACCCAAAATTTCTCTGATAGTTCATCAATAGTTCATTGCTTAATAATAGGACACCGCCTTGTACAATATATACCTGATCCCCTGCAATCAATTTGCTCCAAAATATAACATGGGTATCTTAAAAATATTAACGATCGAGGTGGAATAATGAAATATCGAGCTATTGTAGTAGCTTTTTTAATCTTTTGTTTTGGTTTCCTCTCTGCTTGTAGTGAAGCCCCGGCTAATGCCAGTGAACCCTTGACCTACGACCAAATTCGGGGAACCGGGTTAGCGAACAACTGTCCCCAACTAGAAGAAGGTAGGGGTGCGATCGTACTGGATTCTGGAAAATCTTACCAGATGATCGAGTTATGCTTGCAACCAACTTCTTTCTTTGTCAAAGAAGAGCCAGTCAATAAGCGCCAAGAGGCAGAATTTATCTCTGGCAAATTATTAACCAGATACACCTCCAGTCTGGATCAAATTAGTGGTGATTTGACCTTTCAAACCGATGGCAGCTTAACTTTTACCGAAAAATCAGGCATCGACTTTCAAGCCATTACAGTCCAAATGCCCGGTGGCGAAAGAGTTCCATTTCTATTTACTATCAAAAGTTTAGTTGCAACTACTCCTAATCCTATTAAGAAAATCGATACTTCTACCGATTTTGAAGGAAAATTCCAAGTTCCTTCCTACCGTGGTTCCGTATTTCTTGATCCCAAAGGTCGGGGTGTAGCAGCGGGCTATGACAATGCCGTAGCTTTGCCTTCTCAATCAGACAATGACGATCTTGCTAGAGCAAATATGAAACGGGTAGAACTAATTCCCGGCAAGATTTCTCTCCAAGTTGCCAAAGTCAACAACGAGACTGGAGAAGTTGCTGGAGTATTTGAAAGTGAACAGCCTTCAGATACCGATCTGGGTGCAGCAGACCCCAAGGAAGTAAAAATCCGGGGTATATTTTACGGCAGAGTCGAATCTTTATAATCTCAAGTTAAATTTCAATTTTTTAGGGATTGCCTACAGAATATCGTCTATTCTGAGGTGATCTCTTTGCTTTTGATATAATCTAGATTCACCAAATTTAGAGCTGCTCTATTCTAGGCAGAGGGAAGAAATTATGATTGCAGTTCCAGCTAAAATCTATACACCAGAAGAATATTTAGAATTAGAAATTGCCTCTCCAAATCGCAATGAATATCACAATGGAGAAATTATTTCTATGACTGGTGGCACTCCTACCTATAATGAAATTATTGGAGCTTTAACCGTAATTCTTAGGCTGGCTCTCAAGGGTCAACCCTTACAAGTATTTGTGACAGATCAACGACTGTGGATTCCTGAACCCCAAGTCTATACTTATCCTGATGTAATGGTGGTTCCCCGACCGATTCTATTGCAAGAAGGACGCAAAGATACAGTGACACAACCAATCTTTATTGCAGAAATATTATCTACTTCTACAAAGAATCGTGACCGCAGTGAAAAATTTGCTGACTATCGTACTATCCCCAGTTTTCAGGAATATTTATTAGTTGATCAAGCTAAACCCCATGTAGAGCAATATATTAAGCAGGGGACTAATCAATGGTTATTTACGGAGTACGATAACTTAGAAGATCATTTCCTATTATCTTCCTTGGGAGTTGAAGTTAATTTAGCAGATTTGTATGCAGATGTAGAGTTAGGTTGAGTTAGGTTGAGTTAGGTTAAGTTAGACTAATGAGTGTCAAGATTGGGCTAAATTAAAAGCACTTAGAATATAGTTGAAATGTAGTTGGGGTAAAAGATTGAAGGATTCTATTAATATCTCATTGTGCATGATTGTTAAGGATGAAGCAGCTAATCTTCCTAGTTGCCTTGCCAGTGTCCGGGAACTGGTAGATGAAATAGTTGTGCTAGATACGGGGTCAACAGATAAAACCGTAGCGATCGCCCACCAGTATGGAGCGCAGGTCTACCATTTCCCTTGGGGGAACGACTTTACCACTGCTCGTAATGAAGCACTGAAATATGTGCACGGGGATTGGGTTTTGGTCTTAGATGCTGATGAAGTTTTAGTCCCAGAAATTGTTCCCTACATCAAAGAAGTGATCCTAGGAGCAAACAACTTAGTAGTTAATCTGCTCCGTTATGAGCTAGGCTCCGATGATGCTCCCTATTCAGAGATTAGCCGCTTATTTCGTCGTCATCCCCAGCTTTATTTCACCCATCCCTACCATGCCTCGATCGATGACAGTGCGCTGGAACTAATCAATCAAGAACCCCACTGGAAAATAATTTCCATTCCCCTAGTAGCAATCCGGCACACAGGCTATCAACCGGGAATTATTGCTGAGCGTCAGAAATTTGCCACGGCCAAGGCTTTAATGGAAAGCTATCTGGCTATCCATCCAGAGGATGCCTATACCAATAATAAATTGGGGGCTTTGTACCTCCAAATTGGGGAACACGATCGAGGTATCCAACTCCTCCAGCAGGCTCTCCAAGCCCCTAATCTCCAGCCATCCCTAGTATTTGAAATCAACTACCACCTAGGCAATGCCTACGCTAAATCAAGGGATCCTAACCAAGCTGCTGCTTACTATCAAACTGCCTAGACCAAAATGTAATTCTCCCTATTAAACTCCCGGTGTACCATAACTTGGGGATATTACTATTAGATGGGGGAGATTTAGAGACGGCTAAAACTGCCTTTGAAGTTGTTCTAAAAATCGATCCTAATTTTGCTCCGGGTCACTACAACTTAGGGGCAACCTTGAAGTTTATGGATGACTACGAAGGAGCGATCGCTTGCTACCGACAGGCAATTAATCTCCAACCAGATTATCCCGATGCCTACCAAAGTTTGGGAGTATTATTACTTTTAAGTGGGCAGATTGATGCCAGTATGCAGGCTTTTACCCAAGCGATCGCTATCCATCAACCCAACAATCCTCAAGAAGCAAAACGTATCCAGCAAGAATTAGCTTCTATGGGCTTTGTAGTTGGTAAATAATTATAAATATGCCATGAATCAAATTGAAAAAGCCCAAGTTGCCTATGAAAATTTTCCAGCACAATTTGGCAGCATTATCCTTAGTACTGTTGATGCTGAGGGATTGCCTAATGCCAGCTACACACCCTTTGTAATGGATGAAGAGAAGCGGATTTATATTTATGTCAGCGGTTTGGCTACCCATACCAAAAATATCTATGCTAATCCCAAGGTTAGTGTTTTATTTATTGAAGATGAATCCCAAACTAAACAGATTTTTGCTCGTCGTCGCTTAAGTTTTGATTGTGATTCTAACGTGTTAACTAGAGACACGCCTCAATGGTTGGAAATTGTTGATAAATTTCAAGAAAAATTTGGTGAAATCATTGAAATGTTGCGAAGCTTACCAGACTTTCGGATATTTCAACTAACTCCTACCAAGGGACGCTTTGTGGTTGGCTTTGGGGCTGCTTATCAAATTAGTGGTGATAATCTTAATCAACTGACTCAGATTACTAATTAATTCCCTATCTGCTTCTTCTTAAGATGCTAGTAAGGTGTTGACACATTCATCAGACATAAAATGCCGAAAGCCCAAAATTTCCACCAGAACTAGTTTATCATCTTGGGAATAATGCAAAATTACAGATCCTTCATCTTCAGCATAGATAATTGGTTCGTTAGATATTTCAATTAATAGAGCGTCAACATCTGGAGTATAGCTAATCTTTTTCATATCTAGACCTCCTGCCGGGATAAATAGTAATTATCACAATCAAAGCATTGAATTCCCGATAAACGACTCGAAGTACTGAATTTGCATCTAAACGTTTTTGGGCAATCAGTTTATTTTCATCTCTAGCTTCTAGCTTGTCTGGCGATCGTATAGTTTCTATAACAAAGCTCGAAGCTATCATTACTCCGTGATTGGCTAAAACCTCCATTTTCAATTGAGCATGGTTACTAAATCGAATCTCTTTCATTGTTCCATTTTTGGCTTAAATGGATAGACATCTACTACCTTAAATTGCTGCTACCTCTGGGGATTGGTGCTGCCAGACCTGACCATCTAGAGCCATTTGCTCGATCGAGCTAGCCAGACGCAGAGCCTTAAGAGCTTGCTCTCCCCCCACCGAGGGCTGATCGCCGCCCCGGACACAAGTAACAAAGTGTTCTAGTTCGGCATGAAGAGGTTCGATATTACTAGTGTAGACCTTTTCAATTAGGCCATCTTGTCGGTAAAGAACCTGCCCGTAGTCAGTCATCCAATCAGCAGTAGTTTGCCGATGGATCAAAATCTCATTATTCAGAAAGTCTGCCTCGGTGAGAGAATTTTGACAGTGGGCCACAATCCGGCGAATCTTCCGATGAGTAACTTTACTAGCAGTTAGGGTGGCCACAATCCCGTTGGCAAAAACTAAAGTAGCGGTGACATAATCTAGATAACCCGAATCCGCTGCTCGACTGCCACTAGCTGTGAGCTTAACTACTGGGGAAGCCGCCAATTCTAACAACAAATCAATATCATGAATCATTAAATCCAAGACCACCGACACATCATTGGCTCTTTGGGAGTAGGGACTCATGCGATGGGCTTCTAGGGCGAGCAATTCTTCAGTTTTTAGGACTTTGCTTAGTTCGGCAAAAGCTGGGTTAAACCGTTCAATGTGGCCTACTTGGAGGATTTTTTGGGCAGTGGCTGCCGCATTTACTAGGGATTCGGCCTCGGCAATACTGGCGGCGATCGGCTTCTCGATCAGCACATGAACCCCTGCTTTGAGACAGGTCATACCCACTTCATGGTGGAGCCTAGTGGGAACCGCAACACACACTGCATCTACATGGGGCAGCAGGGCATGATAATCCTCAAAAAACTTGGCTCTATACTTACTAGCGGTATCAATACCCCTTTCTACATTCAAATCCGATACTCCAACTAACTGCACATCCTTCATGAAACTTAGGACACGAGTATGATGTTGCCCCATATTTCCAATGCCGATTACACCCACCCGAATCGGGGGTAATTTCCCAGTTGTTTGAGTTTCCGTGACTGGTATCATGCTATTTTGCACTCAACTTTTCTCCTAAACCAATAGGTATTAATGATTTTAACTAGGAAGACCCGCAACGGCTAGGTGTGGGAAAATACCCAGTCAAACAAATTATGAGAACTATATATCTAAGTTTAAGTTTCCTGTTTAAGGTTTTCTGTAGGAATCCCTGATCAAGTTTTCCGATTAAGTCTTCTTAAGTAAGGAAATCTTAAATTTTTTTTTAGCATACCATTGAATTTACAAAAATTTACCCCAGAAGGGAGAATTTTTCTCTCTAGAACTTACACAAATTATGCCCTTAACCATTATATAGAAAGGTGTAAAGCCTTTCTTAACCGATGTACTTTAAGTAAGTCCTACAATGATGAATGACGATCACCTCGGCGTTGTGTAGCAATATTGATACCGATTTGGTGTGGGGGTACAATATCGCTCTGATGTTGGGTTGAAATATTGCGTCCTTTAGTTAACTCCGGGTACTTGTCATAGTTAGAAATAATGGCTAAAAAAGTTCCGCCTAAGATAAATATGGGCAGCGGTAGGGTAAAAAGCTTCGCCCACTGGTAAACCTCGGCGATCGCAAATAATATAAAAAAACTAGCAAGCCATACTCTCATAGGATTTGGGTGGGGGGTTAAAACAGTGCCAAGGGTGCATTGCATCACCCTACTTATACCCTACTTATAGAATAAGTTCTGTAGAAAATTAATCACCTTGTAAATTACGGGGATCTAAGGCATCCCGTAGTCCATCTCCCAACAGGTTAAAGGCTAAAACCGTTGTGATGATTAATAAAGCTGGAGACCAGACTAACCAAGGTTGGAGTACCAGCACTGAAGCATTGGTGGCGATCGAGAGCATATTTCCCCAAGAAGGATCCGGGGGCTTGATACCTAAGCCAATAAAACTCAACACCGATTCGGAAATAATGAAACTAGGAACAGCCAAAGTTGCGGAGATAATTACATAGGTAGCTGTCTGGGGCAGAATATGTCGGATAATAATCCGCAAGGGACTAGCTCCCATCGATCGGGCAGCTTGGATAAATTCCCGCTCCTTAATAGACAAAACCTGTCCCCGGATCACCCGTGCCAAACCAGACCAGCTAATCAAGGAAGTAATTGCCACAATCAATAGAAATCTCTGGGAACCGCTCAGGGTCGGGGGTAGCACGGCAGCAAGGGAAACCAACAGATAAATCCCCGGAATAGTCATCAGCACTTCCACTAGTCGCATCAGAAAAGTATCTAACCAACCCCCAAAATAACCAGAAATTCCCCCAATAATTAACCCTAAGGGAAAGCTAATCATAATTCCCACTAAGCCAATACTTAAGCTAATTCTACTGCCGTAGACTAGGCGACTAAATTGGTCTCGCCCCTGCTCATCTGTCCCCAAAAGATTTAGCTTCCCCTCGCCGCTAGTCCCAAAGAGATGCCAGTTAGTTTTGATGCCAGGGAAGATTTTTATCTCGTTGATGGGAGGTGGTAGAGGAATGGTTAGGGCGAGGAAATTATAGCTAAAACCTTGGACAAATAAATTAATATTTGAGGGTTTTAGGGTATCTATTACTAAGAAGCGATCGCCCGTATTCGGGTCAGTTTTGCCTTGGGCAGTAGGATAAACAAGAAATCCAACTTTCCCTTGGTTTGGTAGTTGTCCGTGAATCTGGGTGGGGGGTAGGAGAGAACCATTTGCTTGGGCTAGGTAAGGATCGTAGGGAGCAACAAAATCTGCACAGACCGCTACACCATAGAAAAAAATGAGAATTAAAGCTCCTAGGCGAGCGATCGGATTTTTGCTAAGTTTTTGCCACCAATTCATGCCATTTCATCCCCAATTTTTTCCTGAGCTTCCTTACCGTTTAGCTCTGATTGTAATATTGCTTTCTGACTTTCTTCCTGCTCCATTTCGTGTTCCACCACAAAAACGTTGGAATAAAGATTAGAAATAATTTGTTTTCCCTGTTGAGTTAAAGCTAGGTACTTCAAAGCATCTTTGATGTAGGGAAATATTCCCTGCCAGTAGAATTTGGAATAGTTCCGTCGGAGATCCCCCGGATTTTGATAACCAAGGGCTTTATTTACCCCAGTTTCTTCAAATTCGTAGTACAAAGCCCCAATTTTCTTCAGGTAGCGGGGATCACTTAATTGCCCAATTAAATCTGATGCCCGGACTAAACCAGCATAGTTTACCGTATCTTGGTGGTCTTCTTTGTTAGGAACTGGGAATCTGGTTAATTCAATACTCCGCTTAATTAAATCTGCATCAATTAGCTTATGCCCTCCAAAACGCTCATCGATAAATAACTTGCCTCGATCGACATGATAGGGGGTCAGCGCCGCATCAGAAGCACCGGGAGGGAGATAAACCATTTCTCCATCCAAACCCGTAGCATAGAGCCTTTCACTATCCCGGTCTTGACGGCAGACTCCCTTCACGTAGCCAATATCATGGCAGATTAAAGCAATGATAAAGTGGAGCCAATCTTCACAGGATACCCCCCCTTCTCGAATATGCCTCCCCCGCAAGACTTCCTGCCCCACAAGGGTGACTAAAATCGAGTGTTCCACATTATGATACAGGGCATCACTATTAGAAATATTTTCCATCCCCATATTTCCAGCCCACGCAATAATGTCTGAATAGTTAGGCATGTAGCCGCCATAGGTACGACGGTAGCCTTCCCGGAGTTTTTGCACGAAGGAATCAATTAGAATTTCTGTGGCGTTGAAAAACATAGTTGCTACTTGCTCCTAGTGATTTCAGATGATGGGCAATAGTTCAAACTAGAGGGATTAATTCAGTTTTTTCCATTATTTTTATAATAACAGATGCCCAGAAATCTTACCTTAACAGGAATTCAGTTCAATCTAGAGGACTGCATCTAGAAGAATTTGGTCCGCACGGCATCAGTATAGGATAATCCGGCGATCGCATTTCTTTTTTATTTAGGGCAGCCAAGGATATTGACGAAAATCTGGCGATCGCTTCTCTAGGAATGCTTGCTTCCCTTCGGCTCCTTCCTCAGTCATGTAGTAGAGCATAGTAGCATTGCCGGAGAGTTCCTGTAGCCCGGCTTGCCCATCACAATCAGCATTAAAAGCTGCCTTCAGACAACGGATAGCGATCGGACTTTTCTCTAAAATTTCCTGCGCCCACTTCACACCCTCTGCTTCTAGCTCTGCTACTGGCACTACGCAATTAACCAAACCCATCTCTAAGGCTTGGGGGGCATCGTACTGCCGGCAGAGAAACCAAATTTCCCGGGCTTTTTTCTGCCCCACCACTCTTGCCAAATAACTTGCCCCAAATCCTCCATCAAAACTTCCTACCTTCGGCCCTGTCTGCCCAAAAATAGCATTATCTGCGGCGATCGTTAGATCACATAATAAATGCAATACATGCCCCCCGCCGATCGCATAACCCGCCACTAAAGCAATAACTACCTTAGGCATGGAACGAATCAAGCGCTGGAGATCCAAAACATTTAACCGGGGCATGCCTGCTTCATCTACATAACCTCCATGACCCCGGACGCTTTGATCACCCCCAGCACAGAAAGCATACTTACCATCGCTATGGGGGCCTGCTCCAGTGAAGAGAACTACACCAATACTGGTATCTTCTCTAGCATCAGCAAAGGCATCATAGAGTTCCACTACGGTTTGGGGACGAAAAGCATTACGTTTGTGGGGACGGTTAATGGTAATTTTCGCCATGCCGCTAGCTTTAGCATAAAAAATATCTGTATAGCTACCAACGGATTGCCACTCGATCGCTTGAGATTCCATAATTCTTGGTAAATATAAATAGAAAAATACTGATTTTTTCTATGGAAATTGTAATAACGTAATATTTAGTCCCCAGCGAAAAAGATACCATATATAGCAATCCTAGACTTGAGAATATAAACGATTTCCCTAAGAGTTCCCCTATGCAAATACCTCCTAAACAAACTAAACGACTACTACTAGTTGATGATGACCCGAATCTTATCCTGCTCGTTAGAGATTACCTAGAGTTTCGGGGCTATGAAGTCATAACCGCAGAAAATGGCAAACTGGCTTGGCAGGTGTTGGATCAGCAGGTTCCTGATCTGATTATTTGTGACATCATGATGCCAGAAATGGATGGCTATGCTTTTGTAGATAAGCTCCGCCAAGATCCCAAGCTCAGTTGGTTACCAGTTATATTTCTCTCTGCTAAGGGCCAGACCCACGATCGGATCAAGGGATTAAACATGGGGGCAGATATTTATATTGTCAAACCTTTTGAGCCAGAGGAGTTGGTGGCCCAGGTGGAATCATCCTTGAAGCAAGCCAAGAGGTTATTAGATTCTGCCCCCAAGGGTTTTGATACAGAGAAGAAGTTAGAAGTTTCTGAATCAGTGGAACTTACCCCTACAGAACAAAGAGTTATTACCCTAGTGGCTCAGGGCATGGGTAATCGAGATATTGCAGTCCAGTTAGAAGTCAGCCAAAGAACTATAGAAAGTCATGTGTCTAATATGTTGGCCAAGACTGGCTTACATAACCGGACTGAATTGGCTCGGTGGGCGATCGAAACTAGGCGATCGAATTAACACATCACCTCGACTGCGCTCGGTGAACCATTGACTCCACTTGGGGAGCGTAGTCGAACCGAGACTATTTTTCTACAATACTCCAGTAAATAACCTCTCCCAAGTACTCTCAGGGGCTTCTGCCTTGGCAATAATTTCTACAACTTTATTTCTGGCAGGGGGCTGGAGGAGTGCCTCTACACAAACTTTGGCAACTTTCTGGCGGGGGATGCTGCCATCAAACAGACTATCTGCCGAAGCCATTAAAATTGGGTTGGTATTGTCTTCATTTTTTAGGCCGCCGGGCCGGACGATCGTATAGTTGACCCCACTCTGGCGGAGATATTCCTCAGCTTGTTTTTTCCACACGAGGATCAACCAAAACAAATTTAGGGGATGAAATAGCTGAGAAGTACACAGGGAAGATACCAATACAAAATGGTTGATTCCTTTAGACTGAGCCAGGTCTACCAGATTTTTTGTCCCTTCGTAATCCACCTTGTAGGGAGCTGTAGGATCAAATCCGGGCGCTGCTCCTGTGGCACAGAGGATCACATCACAATCGGCGATCGCTACTGCCAAGCTATCTGGTTGCAATACATCCCCCACGACTAAATGAGCCGCCGCTGGTAAAAGTTGCTGTCCTTTTTCTAAGTTCCGCACCAAGGCAACCACGGGGATTCCCCGCTCTACCAACTCCCGGACAATCCACTGTCCTGTGCCTCCTGTAGCACCGACTACAAATGCTTTCATCCAAAACTCCTTAAGCTGTTAATAAATTTTCTGACATTTATCTCAATACTAAAACTATAGCAATCCTCTAGGTACACCAAAAAATATGACAGACTAAATAGATTAAGTAAAATTGTTATATCAGTGATCATTAATCAAAAGTTTAGTGATCAGAAAACTAAACTCTTTTAATATCCTGAGTTATTGTGATAGTAGAGAAGGTTTTTACTGAGCAGCCCCAAATAATCCAAAGTATCCTATTAGCTATGAGCTAGCGAGGATTTCTAGTAATTTGCCTCAGGAGTGTGTAAATGACATCGTATTTCGTCAACGAAAGAATAAATGAATCGGTAGAGCCACAGTTGGATAACCTAACCAATAAAGCTAAAATTGCTCAAGAAGCAAGTCTAGAAGCTTTAGGTGAGGCGGACCATGCCTTGATTGATGAACCAGTTCGTTTCCATATTAAGTTTGCGGATCAAATGGTGCTATGGGCAGATGCTCAGACGGTAGGTAAATATTTTGATACTCATCAGCAATGGTTCCAGCGGTGCGCCCAGCCTATGCACACAGAACCCATTGGGGCAAATGGTTATGCTCTTACTATTGGTAAGTTTGGGGCTTTGGGCTATGACGTGGAACCGAAGATTGGCCTAGAGCTATTGCCCCAGCAGAAAGGAATTTATCATATTCAAACAATTGCTATCCCCAACTACACTCCTCCGGGCTATGAGGTAAATTTTCAGGCTTGGCAAGAACTGGTAGAAATTCCTGCTGCTGATTATGTAGTGAAGAAAAAATCTCTTCAAGGAAAATTGCCCCCAATCATTACCAAGGTGGAATGGCATTTAGACTTAGAGGTATTTGTGAGATTTCCCCGCTTTTTGCAGAAATTACCCCAAAATTTAATTCAACGGACGGGCGATCGCGTCTTGTTGCAAATTATTCAGCTAGTCAACCACCGTCTAACTCAAAAAGTCCAGCAGGATTTCCATAGTAGTCTGGGGATTCCCCATTAGCCCTAGATTAACGCTGGGATTTGAGGCGATCGATCTCTCGCTGCAATTCATCAATTTCCTGTCTCAATCGTTCTGCCTCCTTGGGGGATTGCTCTTGAGCATTGACTTCTACGGCTCCCTCCTCAGTCATCTTGCGGTAGTTACCCCGGCGAATTTCTTGGTATTCCTCAGAGTTTGCCCATTCTTGGAGATAGTAGGGACGCTCTACTGGGAAGGGATGACTCAAAATTCCCCCGCCCTGACCACCGTTGTAGAGGAAGAGTTTATAAACCTGATTTAGACCATCTTGATCTAGCTGACGATAATCTTCAGACTGCTTCATAAATTCCTGCACACTACACTCGTGGGCATATTTATTACTGCCGCCGGCCACCTTCATCATAGTGCGGACTACGGGTTCAATATCATTCATCACAAGCAAGGCGGCTCGATCGGAGGATAGTTCTGCTTTTCGCCGCCATTCATAAAAAGAATAGACTAACCCGCTACTAACCAAATTCCCAATCCCAAAAGTCATTTCTCCCAAGGCAGAAGCTGCACTCATCGCCCAAATTCCCATCTGAGTCAGGATACTATGACCACACTTGATATGGCCTAGCTCGTGAGCAATTACTGTCCTAATTTCATCTTCTTTTAGTAGGTCTAATAAGCCTGTATTGACTACGATGTAAGGATTTTCTCTGCCGAGGGAGTAGCTATTAACTTGGGGGTCTTGGTTGACAAATAGGGCGGGTTCTGGGGATATATCCAAGTCTCGAACGCACTCTCGAAAAATCCCGTAGAGTGTAGAATATTGCCGGGGGCCGGCTTTGATATTATTGGCCATCAGGTATACAAACTGGGGGCGCTCATAGACAAATTCTACAAACTTTCTGGCCACTAAATCAAAACCAGGAACGCTGCGGAGGGTCTGCTCGGCTTGGCGATCGAGGGGATGGCGAAATGCTTCACTAGAAATGCCGGGATAGGTAGCCATAGGAGAAGTAATTTCCAGATTTCATGAGATGATTAATTCCCACTAGTTTAAACAATTTTCCTCCCAGTTGTGTCTTTAACCCGACTAACTCAGAAAATGTACAGTGTTTTAGTCCATGATTTTAGAAGTTGCGATACTTAATATCAAGCCTAGTTTAGCTTCCGAATTTGAAACTACTTTCAAGATTGCTTCAGCCTTGATTATGGTTATTCCCGGATATATTTCCCATGAACTGCAACGCTGTTTGGAAACTCAAAATCGTTATATTTTGTTAGTTCGTTGGCAAACTTTAGAGAATCACACGATCGGATTTCGACAATCACCGCAATATCAAGAATGGCGTTCTTTATTGCATCACTTCTACGAGCCATTTCCTGTCGTAGAACACTATACACCCGTCCTGAATAATGATGGGGGGCTACCTATTAATCCGGGAATGACCAACAGATAAATTATAGATAATTTAAAAATTCATCATAGAGTAAATAATTGATAGAACAAGTAATTAAAGAGGGAATAGGGTGGCGTTTGGGATGGGATCCACAGCGGGAAGAATATCAGGGCTTGGTGGCAGGGGAAGCTTGGGCGATCGAACTTACGGCTCCAGAACTAGAAGATTTTTGTAAGCTGCTTCAGCAATTAGCCGGGACGATGGCATCTATGGCGGCGGAATTGATGCCGGAAGAAACTATTACCTGTGAGGTGGAAACAGAACTGCTATGGATGGAGGCAGCGGGTTTTCCTGATAGTTATACAATAAGGTTTATTCTCAATACTGGCCGGGGCTTTGAAGGAGGATGGGAGGCTACGATCGTGCCAGATATTCTCCACGCCAGTTACTCTTTACAAGCCTGATAAAAGTCTTCAAAAATAGCTCAACTTAATATTTTGCGATTTAATAGTAGTAATCTGTCAATATTTCCGCTATACTTAGCAAGGTGATCACGGGGCGTAGCGCAGCTTGGTAGCGCACCACTTTGGGGTAGTGGGGGTCGTGGGTTCAAATCCCGCCGCTCCGAT
>JANMHD010000403.1:0-3773 GCA_031374985.1 Coleofasciculaceae cyanobacterium OTE_70_metabat_329
TGATATGCCGATCGAATCTCGGATGCTGACCCGGACTCTCGAAAATGCCCAAAAACGGGTAGAAAGTTTCTACTACGACAGCCGGAAACAGGTCTTTGAGTACGATGAAGTGATGAATAATCAACGGCGAGCCATCTATGCTGAGCGCCGGCGGGTGCTAGAAGGACAGGAACTCAAGGAGCAGGTAATCCAGTACGCTGAGAAGACTATGGAAGATATTGTAGATGGCTATATCAATCCAGAACTCCCGGCAGAAGAGTGGGAACTAGAAAAAATGGTAAACAAGGTTAAGGAATTTGTTTATCTTTTGGCCGATCTGCTACCTAGCCAAATGGAAGATATGAGTGCTACGGAAATTAAACTATTCCTCCAAGAAGAAGTCCGTAAAGCTTATGATCTTAAGGGAGAACAAGTAGATAGTATTCAACCCGGTTTGATGCGTCAAGCAGAGAGATTTTTTATCTTGCAGCAAATTGATACCCTGTGGCGGGAACATCTCCAAGGGGTAGAAGCCCTACGGGAATCGATCGGGCTACGGGGCTATGGTCAAAAAGATCCCCTGATCGAATACAAACAAGAAGGCTATGAAATGTTCCTGGATATGATGATCGATATTCGCCGGAATGTAGTCTATGCTCTCTTCCAATTCCAACCCCAACTAGCTCCGGTATAGATAAAAATTTCAATGCCACTACCCTTGGCGGTTGTTATAATGCTTCTATAGGTAAATTTTAAGATTAGAACCTTAAACAAGTAGAATAACTAAACAAATAAAGAGAATTCATAACCAATTGCTTCCTGTCTCTAGCAGTTATGGCGGTTAATTTGTCAGCTTAGTTTTGTCAATTTGGCATTACCTAGGTTGATAAAATATTCATAACTAACTAGAGATTAACTATGCAAAAAAACTATGGATTTATTGGTCGTCGGGAGCTACTCAAAATTTTAGGAATTGGGGGTTTAGCTACTATTGCAGCAAGCTTAGAAATACCAAACGCTGCTGCTGATAGTCATACTCCCTCATCTACTCCCTTAGAAACTCCTGATGCTGCCCTTGCTAGATTAATGGCAGGGAATCAACGCTTTGTTTCTGGGCAAACCCAACATCCCCAGCAATCGATCAATCGTGTCCATGAATTGACCCAATCTCAAAGCCCCTTTGCGATCGTCCTTGGTTGTGCGGATTCCCGTGTTCCCGGCGAAGTAGTATTTGATCAGGGTTTGGGTAATATATTTGATGTACGAGTGGCAGGGAATATGGTCACCCCTGAGGTGTTGGGCAGTATTGAGTATGCTGTGGTTTACTTAAAAACACCCTTATTAGTTGTATTAGGTCATGAGCGCTGTGGGGCTGTCAGTGCAGCAGTGCAAGGGGGAGAGTTTGTCGGCAGTATTTCTAGCCTAGTAAAAGCGATCGCTCCAGCAGTAGCTAGAGTTAAAGGTCGGCCAGGAAATATGATAGAAAATGTCGTGGTTGCCAATGTGCAGTACCAAGTTGAAAAACTCCAACAATCTTCCACGGTGATTCAAGAGGCAGTCCGGGAAGGTAAATTAAAAATAGTTGGTGGCCGCTACGATCTAGATGAAGGGACAGTAACTCTAGTTTAAGCTGATTTTGAAACACCTAATACTTCTGCTTTTGATGTGTATAAGTTGCGTAGCTGTTTTGATTGGCTGTCAATCCCCACCAGCTACAGCTACCATCCCCGCTAGGGTAGAAAAAGTGTTGAGTGGACAATTAATCGAAGTTACTCTCCTGAATCAACAACCCCCGGTGCGGCAGCAAGTCCGATTGCAAGGAATCGATGCTCCCGATCGCCAACAAGCACCTTGGGGAAAGAATAGTTTAGAGAAACTGACTGCCCTAATTGAGCAAAATAATCCCCAGAAATTAGTTCAACTAGAACTTCAGGAGCTTAAGCCCGATCAATTTGAGCGAGTAGTTGCTCCTGTTTGGCATAATCAAGTTTTACTTAATCTAGCTCTAGTTCAAGAGGGTTATGCCCTGGCTCAGTTACCTAAGGAAACAGAAGAACCAATTATTAATAAACACCAAACAGAATTACTTCGGGCCCAAGATCAAGCTAGGGTATTGGGGATAGGTATTTGGGATCCAACCCAACCTCTACGGCTTGCTCCGATCGAGTTTCGCCGCTATCAGCAAATTTCTCAACCTACTCCTCAGAAAGTCCTCCCTAACAACCCAAAAAAAGTTCCTCAAAAGTGATTTCCATGACTCCAGAAAAATTATCTACCCAATCTCTAGAAACACCAGCAACTTTAGAAACTTTTTTAGAAATAGCTACAGAAATAGCCCTCACTGCCGGAGCAGAAATTCTTTCCTATGGGGGGAAGTTTGCTGTTAGTACAAAAAGTCGCCCTGATGATTTAGTAACGGCAGCGGATAAAAGCTCAGAAGCTGTAATTCTCAAAATGCTTTATAGGCACTTCCCAGATCATGGAATTTTGGCAGAAGAATCAGGAAAGTTGGGGAATCAAGAAAGTAGGTATACTTGGGCGATCGATCCCCTAGATGGGACAACTAATTTTGCCCATAATTTTCCTTTGTATGCCGTGTCTATTGGTTTAATGATTGATGGGATTCCTCAAGTCGGGGTGGTTTATAACCCTGCTTCTAACCAGTTATTCCGGGCAGCACGAGGTTTAGGAGCTACTTGTAACCGGATACCGATTCATGTATCCCAGACTAGGGAATTAAGTAAGAGTTTACTGGTGACAGGATTTGCCTACGATCGCCGAGAAACTACCGATAATAACTACGCAGAATTTTGCCATCTTACTCACCTAACCCAAGGAGTTCGTCGCAGTGGTTCTGCCTCCTTAGACTTAACCTTTGTTGCTGCCGGCAGTCTAGATGGTTATTGGGAACGGGGGCTATCAACGTGGGATATAGCGGCGGGGATCGTGATCTTGGAAGAAGCTGGGGGGGTGGTGACAGCCTACGATCGTACTCCTTTGGTTTTAAGTTCCGGCAGGATTCTGGCAACTAATGGCTTAATTCATGAAAATCTCAGTCAGGCTCTGCTCACAACCCCAAACATGAGCAGTTGGAATAAGCTTTAACAACTTTCTGACTGGCTATACTCCCGGAGGACTTCCCCGATCGACCAAGCTTGAGCGATCGCCCCTCTGGGTTGATGAGGATAATCACCGTCAAATATTTCTGAGATTGATCCTAATCCTGCTTCTTGTTGATAATGCTTCAGGAGGGGCTGCCAGTCAAAATTTAGCTTTTCTTCGGGATAAAATCTTCGCCAGGCCCGAAGGAAACTGCCCAAAAGCCAAACCCATACTGTACCTTGATGGTAAGCTCTATCTCTTTCGGAAGGACTACCGGAATAGATACCGATATATTCAGGATCCGCCGGGTCTAAGGTTCGGAGTCCGTAGGGAGTGAGGAGGCGCTGTTGAGCCGTTTGCAGAGCAGCTCTGCCTTGGTCAGGAGTAAAAGCACAATGATGGAGAGCTAGGGCAATAACTGCATTAGGGCGCAGACGGGCATCAAGTTGATCCTCTGAGGTAATTACGTCATAGAAATAGCCTTGATTATAATTCCAGAATTTTTGCAAAGATTGTTTTACCCGTTGGGCTGTTTGGGCGTATACTTCCACCTGCTGTGGTAAATCTAGTGCCTTAGCCCATTGTTGCGCCCAGCATAGAGCAGAATACCAGAGGGCATTAATTTCAATACATTTACCACAACGGGGAGTAACGGGTTGCCCTTCCACTAAAACATCCATCCAAGTAATTGC
>JANMHD010000468.1:0-2424 GCA_031374985.1 Coleofasciculaceae cyanobacterium OTE_70_metabat_329
CAATGCCCAGCGATCGTAGATATTGCGCCAGTTGCTCCTTTTCCCGACGCTCTTGCTCTTTTTCCTGGCGTTCTTGTTCCGCTCGTTGATATTCTTGATCTGCTCGTTGGCGTTCTTGGTTCAGGGCTTGGTCTTGGCGGAACTTGTCCGCTTTGATCACCTCCTCGACTATGGGGGGTGCAAGAATCCGGTTCACGGTTAAGTTGAGGTTGGGGAATTGGGGCGATCGCATCAACTCTTCTGTCTTAAACTCCATTTGGGTATAGCCATGCTGCCCTGCCGGATTGCTCATCACCCACACCTGCTGCTTTTTTGGGTCAATAATCCAACCTAGCTATCAAATCAAGATTTTGAGTAGCGATGTACTGTTGGAGTTGATAAACTAAAAAAGTACAAAGTTTAGGTTGGGGAATAATCCTAGACTGGAGAAAGAAAGGAACTAAAATTATTTAACTAGGGTCTGAAATTTAACTGCGATCGCAATTAGTTGCTGATGTTAATTTTCCATCCCAGTGCTATTCTACTGAAGATCAACATCTCAAACTATTGTAAACACCTGCTGTAGTAATTAGGCTAATAATTAATCTAGAAATTCAACCTAGAAAGTAATAAATAAAGGTAAAAATTAAATGAAATCCCCAATCCGTTCTTGGCGCTCTATTGGTATTTTAACTGCTACTCTTTTGGGAACCTTGGGTGTGCCTAATCTCTCAGCCCTAGCCCTTCCTGCGGAGCAAGTTCGATCGACCCTCGCTCCTATTCCTGTATTTACAATTACCGACAGTGAGGGTAAACCCCTAGTGGCTTCTGTTCCTAATCCTAGTAATGCCAATGCTACTCCAGAATCTGTGGCGGGGGTATTTATCAGCCGTCAAGATGCCGATAGTTTTCTGCAACAACTCCGCACTAGAAACCCAGAAGTTGGAAATAATGTCCGAGTAGTTCCAGTTTCTCTGGCTGAAGTGAATGAACTAGTCAATCAAAATCGGAACCAACCCAATTCTATTAATTTTACATTTATTCCCCAACAAAGACAGGTTGAGCAGGCAGTAACGATCGTTCGCCAAGCAAACCCTCAAATTCAACAGTTTGATGGTGTTCCTTTGTTTGCCGCTAGAGCCGGGCAGGATCAGGGCTATCTAACTATTGCCATTAATAATCAACAGGTTATTCCTTTCTTTTTTGAACGGGAGCAATTAGAAGAAATGATCGCCCGTTTCCGTCAAGAACAACCTAGTGTTGCTTCGACCATCCAAGTTCAAGTAGTTCCCTTAGAAGGTGTAATTCAAACCCTGCAAACTAGCGATAACCAAGACCTCGGTAAAATTGTCCTATGGCCTTCACGGGAAGCAATCCAATTTGTCCAGAGCTTGCCCCAAGCACCGGGAGCAACTCCTAGTCCGGCTGCCAGCCCCGCCCCTAGACCCCAAGCTAGTCCGGCTACTCCCCGCTAAATGACAAGGGAATTTAAGGAATTCAAGGTTTCTGGTTCAGAATTAGTCCAATGGCGATCGCAGGCAAGGCGATCAACCCAATCCCACCAGATTCCCCTAGGAGAAGTAGATTGGCTATTGCGAGAGATTACTAATCTAACGGCTTTGGAATTACGCTTAGAATCTTTTGCTGATCAGCCAGAGATTACCTTGAGTATGTCTTTTCCTGATCTAGAACAACTCTGGCAAAGAAGATTACAGGATCGATCGCCGATTCAATACCTAGCGGGCAGTACCCCTTGGCGTGACTTAAATCTCCAAGTTGCGCCGGGGGTATTAATTCCCCGTCCAGAAACCGAGATATTGATTGATTTAGCGATCACTGCTACCCAGACCTATCCAGAATTAGCTACAGGTAATTGGGTAGATTTGGGGACTGGCAGTGGGGCAATAGCGATCGCTCTGGCTCAAGCATTCCCCAAAGTAATTATTCATGGGGTGGATCAAAGTTTAGAGGCACTGGCGATCGCCCAAGCTAATATCTCTAAATACAACTATGACCATCAGGTATATCTCCATCAAGGCTCTTGGTGGTCACCTCTAGAATTTTTGCAGGGGCAAGTCCAAGGCATGATTTCCAATCCGCCCTACATTCCTACTAACCTAATTGCCCAACTCCAACCAGAAGTTACTAATCATGAACCTCACTTAGCCCTAGATGGTGGTGAAGATGGTTTAGACGATCTCCGGCATTTAGTCAATACAGCCCCCTCTTACCTCAAATCTGGGGGGCTTTGGCTAGTGGAAACCATGGCGGGGCAACCAGAAATAGTAGTGCAGCTATTGCAAACCCAAGGTAGTTATCGAGATGTTCGTACTTTTGTGGATTTCGCTGGAGTAGAGAGATTTGTTCAAGCATGGAGATGCTAAGGAATTTCAGATTCTATTCATCGTCCATCAACTCTTTGGTTCGCGAATAGCGGTGCGGCTG
>JANMHD010000536.1:0-8764 GCA_031374985.1 Coleofasciculaceae cyanobacterium OTE_70_metabat_329
CCCTGAGCGATCGCCTCTGCCTCTCCATCATCCACTAAGACGAACACTCCATCTAGGTTCAATTCTTTAGTTATTTGTCCTACTTGGAGATGAAATTCTCGGGATTTATTCCCCAACTCCTTCATGGTTCCCAAGACTGCAATCCTTCGCTGCCCCGGAGTATTAGCTAATAATTGCAAAGCTGCGGTCATGGATTCTAGTCCAGCATTGTAGGTTTCATCCAAGAATAAAATATCCTCCGGCAATTGATAACGCTGCGCCCTGCCAGAGGGGATGTCTACGGTTAAGCCTTGGGTTAGAAAACTCCAATCTACACCTAAGGACTCGGCCACAGCGATCGCCCCCAGAAAATTCACCGCATTATGGCGACCCGGCAGGGGCAGAGGCAAGGATTTACCCCGGACTAGGAGCCGATTTTCTGCCACCAATTCCCCTTGGAGGTCTCCTCCAGTCAAACCATAGGTAATAGTTTTCCCTGACCAGACTTGGGCAGCACGATCGATTAATCTGGGGCTATCGTAGTTAAGAATTGCGGTTCCAGATTGGGGCATGAATTCTAAAAGTTCACACTTTGCCTTAGCGATCGCCTCCAGAGAACCCAGTCTGCCCACATGGGCGCTGCCGGCAATAGTAATTAACCCCACAGTGGGTTGAGCAATTCTCGTTAAGAGGGCAATTTCCCCCGCTGCCCGCATTCCCATCTCAATCACGGCAAATTTATGCTCTGGCTCCAATTCCAAAAGAGTTTTCGGCACGCCAATCTCATTGTTGTAGTTGAGTTGAGTTTTTAAGACCCGATCGTGGTAGCCGAGAACTGCGGCAATTAATTCCTTCGTTGTAGTTTTACCAAAGGAGCCTGTCACCCCAATCACTGGTATGGTAAATTGTTGCCGCCACCATTGGGCAATTTTTTGGTAAGCAATTAAGGTATCGGCTACGACTAATTGAGGAATTTTTGCTGGCAGGAGATGGTCAACAATGACAGCGATCGCCCCGTGCTCTATAGCTTGCTCCCCAAATCCATGCCCATCAAAATTTGCTCCCCGTAAAGCTACAAAAACTTCCTCCGGAAATATCTGCCGAGTATCCGTCGTGATCCCCGTACTCAAAATCAGTGATTTTTCTTGGCATAGATAATAGGCTTGAGCATCTAGCAACTTGCTTAGTTGAGCTAAATTAATTTGACAGTGCATGTTTTTGCTAATTTTATATATAGGTTTTATGTGGAATGTATAAAAATCGGATGTAGATTGTATTTAGTAACACTTAGAGATTTAAAAACCTTAGGAAGTCGTCTAGTCTTTATTTCATTAGGATTGTAAGTGTTAACACCTAAAGATTAATAAAGAATAGATAAAATTAAAATTAAAGTTCTCTATCTCAATATTTTATTTTGTCAGAAATTTGATATATTTTCTTAACTCAATTACCATAACTAAGAATTTTGATGTAAGGTTGTAGTGGAATGCTGTAGCATTAAACTTCATTTTAATTGCTACTATTGCGATCCTAAATCATTTGCTCGATCAAACTGCTTCTAGTAAATAATTTCATCTACCCTTGGCGGGTGAAATCCTTCAGGATTGCTATAGTGACTATAACGTGTAGAGGTCAACAGGGTGAATACCCCGATAGATTATTACTCTAAATCAACTAATCCTCAAGCACAGCAACTCTATGACCATCTGCTGCACTTAGCTCAATCTGTTCCTCCCTCGGAAATGATTGAGCGATTTCGTCATCTTTTCCTAGATACAGCAGGTTATGACTATCCCCAAGTTTCTACTGCGCTCCAAGAATTAGCTCTCTCAAAACAGGCGGAAGAAGATTTTAGGTTTATTATTAATCGCTGTTTCTACATTTTGGTTAATACCTGGCAGATCCAGCCTCAATTACAAGCAGCTATTCCTGAATTGGTAGCTTTGCTAGAAGAACCTGTTTTTCTAGGAGGAACTAATTCCCGGGGAGTACGGCGGGTTCGGGAAATGATGAAGCTTTTTCATGAGACAGATCAATCTTTGACTCTACGCCGTCTTGGTCAAGTGTTTAAGGCTCAGGAGCCGATCGAAGGTAGCTCGCCTGTAGGAAATTTAATTCAGCGCTATCCTTATCTCTATGGACATTGCCTCTTGAGTGAAGAAAGTGACTATCAGCAAAAACGAACTGTGCAAAATATTCAGGAGCGCAGTCAACAAAAATTTGAAACAGATCTTTCCCATTACGTTACCTATCAAGTCCGTTTGGCACAACGGTTAAAAGCCGGTTCTTCTAGGGGCATTGAGGTAGTAGAAAATCCTACACTTTTGAGCGATCGAGAACTAGGTTCAGCCCTGAAGCAATACGTAGGTAAAATCCAAGGTGGTAAAACTCACCGAGATATTGCTGATAGTTTTATTACCCACAGCCAACATCTGCCCAACTACAAAACCTTTAAGCAGGATTTCTATCAATACTTAACTATGGCGATCGATCCAGCCTTTGGCAAGCGTCGTTTTAATGATAGTTTGTACAACCATTTATTGAGTGTTTCACCCCAAAATGATGGCAAGAAACCCGATGAATTTATGATAATTCGTACCTGTAGTCAGGTCTTAAACTATCTAGTAGTTGAAAGTCTCCAAAAACCCCAACATTTTGTATTTGTAGACTTAATTACTAATTTAGGAGCCACTTATACGATCGGTCTTCTCCTCAAAATTGTGATGATTTGTAATAAGGTTAAGCCCTACCTAGAAAAAAGATTTGCCATTTTATTTAATCACTATGAAATGTCTTCTAAAGATGGCGTGCCTTGGTTGGTAAAATCTCTAGAGAATTTAAATGTCGGTTTAAGTATTCACTTTGGTGGTGCAGATGTTTCTTGCATATCTCATCTGAGGCAACTTAAATAAAAAGCCGCCTGCCCTTAACCTGCCGTAATGGGAATTTGTGAATTTATACATCCTCTTCTAATAGCTCTGTCTCTAACCTATCCAATTGCATTAGCCTTTTTGGGTAAGTCCACTTCAACAGGTGAAATTATTTAGGATTGCTATATTTTTAGGCGCCGATGTTGCTGAATTTTATCAAGAATTAAAGACAAGCCATAGCCAGCTACCAAACAGACGATCGGCATTAGGGGATGACGATATCTACCCTGGCCTACGGTGCCACCACCAACTACGATAAAATAAGCCCCCACACTCAAAATTGTAAATAGTTGTAGCCCGCCGATCGGTAACTTGCCCCAAAGACCAAATAAAGCTAGGAAGATAAAAGACCAAGATATTACTCCTAAAATTAGGTACATTGCCAATAAATCTGGAGCTTTGATCACCATATTTTTTAAGTTTAAAAATATCCCATCTTGAAAGGTTGTCCCAGTCCGGGCTGGAAAATCTATAGGATTGTTGAAGAGAATTTGATAATCACTAACCGCAGGCCCTAATAGAGTTCTGATGATGCCATCGAGGTGCATTAGGGAGTAACGAGGAAGATTATCTTTAATAGTGCGGCCACCCTCTTTTTCCATAGCCTGAAAAACTTGGCTTTTATTGCAGGTGATTTTGTCTGGAGTAGTTCTCGGTCCGTGTAGGCTTTGATTAAAACACATGACCTTAGGATCATTTTTATCCATCGCTAGTTGAATGTCATTAAAATTACGACCAGTTTTATTTGCTTCGATCGCTGGGGCTGTCCAGTAGTAAAGATTAACGGCATTAACCGAAGAGAAAGCTGGATAATTCGCAACCTGCTGATTTCTCCAGTGCCAGATACCTAAAAGGCTAAGGGAAATCAACAAGAATCCACTTGTATGTAGAATTAATTTTTTCTTCTGAGGCTCTTGCCAGATTATCCACACCATCATGCCGAAGAAAATCAATATGGGGAGATAATAGCTGATTGGTCTGATGTAGGCAGAGATGACTAGGGTGACTGCGGCGATCGCTAAATCTAAGAATTTCTTATTATCTATGTAACGTAGAAAATAGTATAAAAATATTGTAAAAATTGTGGAGAATAAAGTCTCTGTGAGAATCTTGCTAGTAAAAAGTATGGAAAGGGGTTCGATCGTGTAAATTCCCACACAAAGCAAAGCTACCCGCTCCCTTTTATACAACAACAAAGCAGTTTGATAGATGAAATAACCCGTCAAGCAACTCAGGACTACTTGCAGAGGTATCGTTATTGCTTCCACAGACCCTAACCAAACACCGGGCAATAAAAATAAGGGATAACCCGGAGTCCGAAACAATTCGGGCAGCCTATCATAGTAACCATTAAACTTGCCCGTAGTCGCCAATTCCATCGCTGGTTTGATATAAGAATCCGTATCTGCTGCATGGAAAATTTCTGGATTCTGGGGATGAAGGATCCAAGCCAAGATGGGCAAACCGAGTCTCAGAACAAAGGCAAATGCCAGAATACGAAGTAAAGGCTTATTCACTGGAGTTTAGTTGAGTTAATAACTTTATGAAAATATTACACGACTTCTAAGTAATTTCACTAAAGCATTATAATTTTAGTTACTTCTGCTTCTATGATTGAAAGTAATAATATCCATCTAATGGCTTGATGCCCTAGGTTGGGTGAGATTAAAAAATTTTTCTTCTTTAGAAAAATTAATTATGACTGTTGCGATACCATATCTCAAGGGTTTATTGAGAACCTTGTCATTTATCAAATTAACTAGCTAAGGATGAACGCAAAACCATCTGCTCTGCAAAATATCAACCTTTACCTCGATCGCCAAGCCACAAGTTGGGGTCGCTATGCACTAGAGCAATTAATTATGGCTTTAGTCGGTTGGATTCCTACCCTGTTGGGAGTGGGAATCAGAGCCTTAGTCTATAGATTAATTTTGAAAATGGATGGTTTGGCAGCCATAGAAAATGGAGTAAGGTTAAGGATGTGTAGCCATATTCATCTGGGTTCTGGGGTTTACCTAGACCAAGGTGTTTATCTCCACGCCTGCCCTCAAGGCATAGATATTGGTGCGGAAACCATAGTTATGCACGGCGCAATCCTGCACGTTTATAACTTTCGGAACCTGCCTCAATCTCGGATCAAAATCGGCAGCCAAAGCTTAATCGGGGAATATACAGTTATTCGAGGCCAGGGGGGTGTTACCCTCGGCGATCGAGTCTATACTTCCCCTTTTACCCAAATTTTAGCTGTCAACCATGTCTTTAGTGATCCAACTCGTTCTTTTGTAGAGCAAGGGATCACTGCCGAGGGCATCATAATCGAAGATGATGTGTGGATTGGGGCAGGAGCAATCATTACTGATGGAGTGAGGATTGGTAAAGGTGCAGTAGTTGCAGCCGGGGCGGTGGTCACTAAAAATGTCTCTCCCCACACGGTAGTAGCTGGTGTTCCCGCCAAACCTATTAAAGAAATCACTGGTGACTCTGGTTATAACCAATCCAAGAGCATCTACATGGACAAATAAACTTAACTAGAGCCATGACTACACTTTCAGTTGTTATTCCCGCTTACAACGAGGAAAACGGAATTGCCGAGATCGTCGAGCGAGTCCTCAACATCAAGCCCGCCTTAGCAGCGGTGGGAGTCGAAGACCTAGAACTTATTGTTGTTAACGATGCTTCCAAAGACCGGACAGCAGAAGTTGTTAAGAGCATTCCCGGAGTTAGGTTGATTACTCATCCAGTCAACAAAGGTTATGGCGGAGCTCTAAAAACCGGCTTCTCTAGTGCCAAGGGAGATTTGGTAGGGTTCCTAGATGCCGATGGTACTTATCCGCCAGAATACTTTCCCCAACTTTGCCAAGTGGCCATGAAAGATGCTGAGTTGGTGATTGGTTCTCGATTAGCAGGGGAAAAAAGTCAAATGCCTGCTATCCGCAGAATAGGTAATATCTTTTTTGCCGGCCTGCTCACCCTGATTAGCCGTCAAAAAGTGACCGATAGTGCTAGTGGGATGCGGGTGTTTCGTCGGGATGTGATTTCTCGCCTATTTCCCCTGCCCGATGGTTTGAACCTAACCCCAGTTATGAGTACTAGGGCTATTCATGAAGGGGTAAAAATAGCAGAAGTTCCTATTCCCTATAGTGTCCGGGTGGGACGATCGAAGCTAAGTGTAGTCAAGGATGGCAGGATTTTTCTGCAATCTATGATCTGGACTGCTTTGACCTATAACCCAGTGCGGATTCTAGGCATGATTGGCTTAGTCGGGATAGCGATCGCCCTAGCTTTAGCTGCCCACTTTATTTTGGGGAGGATTGCTGGCAATACCAATATCCAAAACTGGCAAGTTGTTCAACTCTGTGTAGGGATGGTAGCAGGAGTTACGGGGCTAAATATTTTTATCCTTGGTGTAGCTTTCAACTATCTGGTTTCTCTCTTTGTGAAGCAACCAGTGCGGCACGGGTTATTTGGGCGCATGATATTCAAGCAACCCCTAGATCAACAATTTGGCTGGATTGGAGCTTTAGCCGTTGTAATAGGTTTAGTAGCTGGGATTACTACGGTGGTAGTGGGACTAAACACCTGGTCAATTAATAGCATCTGGCTTTATCTCATTAGTAGTTCTATGCTGATCCTTTTAGGAGTCCAGTTAATTATCTATTGGTCAATACTTCGAGTATTAGATGAATTAGGACAGAGGGAAATGTTAACCCAGAAAGACTTAGGAAGTAATGAAATCTGAGAACTATAGCAGGCCTTCCCTGAGGTTTAGGGTCATAATGTAGGTAGGGGATAAAGGGTTCCCACAAGCTTTTAAATCTACTCAATTCAACTATTAGCAACCTATTCGCAGTAGGGAGGATTAAAAAGATGGCAGTTAAAGATCTATCCAAACAAAATCGTGGTAAAGGTGCAACTCTCAAGGTTCCACCTCCAATGTTTCCGAATGCTGATGAGATCGTGCGGCAGGGGCTTTTAGAAGACCAACAACATGTTGATATGGTAGATATCTTGTTGGTTAACCCTCCTTCTCCTGATGGTGATATCTGGATCCGGAGCCAACACCGGGTAGGCCGGCGGACTAGAGAAAATATGATCTGGCCTCAAGTCTCCTTGGCTCAGATGGCTGCTTTGCTACATCCTACCTATTCGGTGAAGATTGTAGATGCGATCGCTGAGCGGATGGGTTGGCCAGAATTTACTAAGATTCTTGATAAGTACCAGCCCCGGTTCTACATGACCCAAGTTACTGCTCCTACTCTAGAAAATGATATGTACGGCGCATTCTTGGCTAAGGCTAGGGGAGCTTATACGATCGCCTTTGGTACCCATGTCACCCCGATCCCCAAGGAAACTCTCCGCAGTTTTCCGGCTCTTGATTTTGTATTAGTAGGGGAACCTGACCTGACTATCCGAGATTTGATGGATTACGTTGATCAGAAATTTGACCAGCGGCCGGCAAATATCCAAAAACTCTTTGCAGAGCATGATCCCAGCTATAAACCTTCCCTCCGGGAAGCAGATAGCCCCCTAGATTTTTCTGAGGTCAAAGGGATAGCTTGGCGTAAGGATGGGGAAGCGATCGTTAACCCCAGTCGTCCTTTTATCCATAACCTCAGCGATCTACCCCTGCCCCTCCACGAATTGCTACCCCTGCAAAAGTATAAGATGCCCCTAATTAAGGGAGCCTTCACTTTTATTGTTACTGCGAGGGGTTGCCCTGCTGCCTGTACCTACTGTATCAAGCACGTAAGCTATCAGTTCAGCGCTCGGATTCGCACCCCAGAAAATATCATGCAGGAATTGTGGCTGCTCAAGAAATTGGGGATCAACAATATTCATATGTATGCTGACTTGTTTACCGTCAATCGGGAGCAGGTAATTGGGCTATGTAAGTTAATGATTGACCAAAAGATCAATCTGCGCTGGACTTGCAATAGTCGGGTAGATTATGTTGATGAAGAAATGCTGACCCTGATGGCTCAGGCGGGCTGCTGGCTAATTTCTTGGGGCTTGGAAAGTGGGAATGAGCAAATTCTCAAACACGCTCGCAAGGGTGCTTACCCAGAAAAAGCGGTCAATTCCTTGACGATCGCTCACAAAGTAGGCATCAAGAACTGGGGCTATTTCATTATTGGTTTACCCGGTGAAACAGAAACTACTATCAAGGAAACGATCGCCTTCTCGAAGAAACTCCCCGTAGATATTGCCCTATTCCACGTGGCAGCTCCCTATCCCGGTACTCCGTTCTTTTTTGAAGTGGTAAAAAATGGTTGGTTCCGCCCCGGCACTCGTTGGGAACAGGTAGATATGGATAAAGGTACTGTCCTTGATTACCCAGACCTCCCGGCAGAACGCCTGCTGTATTGGCAGAAGGAGGCATTCCGGCAATGGGCATTCCGTCCTAAACCTATTATTACTTACCTCAAAATGGTGGTATCTGATGTATCTACCATTAAATCTGCGGTCAATGTGGGGATTCAGCATCTCACTTGGTCTTTAGGTGGGGCTGAAGATTAATTAAGCTGCGGTACACATTGAGGGCGCAAAGCCTTGCGCCCCTACAATTGACCGTACCTCACTGGATTAATATCCGCTATAATTTATTCCCTAGGGGCGGCTTATGTCCGTCCCTTACTAATTTTTAGGGTTTTGAGTATGACTTCAACACAGATATTTTTGTTGATCATGACGGCGGCAGTGGGAGCGGTGGGGCAGTTTTTCTTGAAGGCGGGAGCAATTAAGATTCCGGCGATTGCAGCAACAGATATTGTAGGTAAGGTTTGGGGGATTTTTACTATCCCAGAATTATTATTTGGTTTATTGTGCTATGGCTTGGGTTCTGTGGGCTATGTGGC
>JANMHD010000559.1:0-2424 GCA_031374985.1 Coleofasciculaceae cyanobacterium OTE_70_metabat_329
GGGGTAGAAAGATCAAAAGCGATCGCCATCCCTTGGGGTTGATATTTTTCAATCACTTCTACTAAGCACTTAACAAATCCAAAAGTTACACTAGTGGGAATCCCAGTTGAGGTATTTAATCCCCCCTTCTTACTATGGGCATAATAACAGCGATAGGCCAGAGAATGTCCATCAACTAGAAGGAGTAAGGGATTATTTGGATTATTTAGATTACTTGTGGTTGCCATAGCTGTTATAGAAGAACAAAAATTTTAATCTTGCTCCCTTCGCCTCCTGAGGGAGAAGCGATATCCTGAGCAGTTCGACCTCTCGGTAAGCTCAAGGCAGGCAAAAGCTCACTGTAAGATTTGTCAAAGGAGGGCTGGGGGATGAGAGTCAACTCTATCCGATACCCATACTATTTTCACCGTAGGCCTGCCATGCCAAATCTACCAAACCATGCATAATCGCTGCTGCTACTGCGGCTCCACCCTTACGTCCTTCAATCCGAATATGGGGAATTAGGGAATCTTTGAGGCGGTCTTTAGCCACGTCCACATCAATAAAACCCGAAGGCGTACCAATCACTAAGGCTGGCTTAATTTCTTCAGCTTCAATAAGTTCTATCAATGATGTGAGGGCTGTTTGGGATTGCCCTACCACAAAAATTGCTTCTGGATAGCGACTAGCTAGGGTCTGAATCCCCCATGCCGCCTTAGTTTTTTCTTTTTGAGGTCTTGTGAGAGCTTCCATGCTGCAATAGACTGGATTAGCAAAGCTGGTTTGAATAAAAGGGGTAATTCCCACCTGTACCATGGGTACATCAACCACGATCGTACTTCTCGCTGCCAGCGCCGCTGCTCCTGCTTGCAAAGCTCTTTCTGAAAAACGAATCAAGGACTTATACTCAAAATCCGCCGTGGCATAAATTACCCTACGGACAATTTCGTATTCGGCTGGGGTAAACAGATGGTCACCAATTTCCTGATCAATAATTGCCAAACTCTGAGCATCGCTTACATGCCATTCCATAGACTATTTTCCACTGTGGGGGACTGCTTTACTGCTGAGTATATCAGAACTAGGACTTGGGCAGTAGAGATTTCTCTTCTAGAAAAAAATCGCTGATTGTGCTTTAGTTGCATACCAAACTTCTCGGCATAAATTTTTTCTAAATATAAAGGACGATCGTATTAATAAACCTGATCATGGCTACCAATATCTACAAATACTGCCTTTTCATCTTCCGTGAAGTAAAATAGAACCCTTTCATCATAATCTACACTAAAACTCCAAAATTCCTTAAGATTGCCCGATAGTTTATGAGTTTTCAAGCTTGGTTCATAAGGGTCTATAGTAAATTGTTCTAGTTTTTGCCAAAACCTTTTTTCTAAATCTGTATTGCCTTTAATTCGCTTTTTGAAGGCACGCTTGAAAGTAGAACTAAAACTAACCTCCACAATTATTCCTCGATCATTTCTCTTAGCTTATTAATATTAGAGGAAAATTTTAGTTTCCCTTGTTTCTGTTCAGCCTGTGCCAACTTGAAATTACAATATATATCATCACGCTGTTCTTCCCGAATATATTGACTTAACAGTAATTGAATTTCCTGCTTTTCGTCAATGGAAAGACCCTTTACTACCTGAACTACATCATTAAAAGTCATAATTAATAACCCTTTATTTTAAGTGGCTAATGCATTTGAGACAACAATCTAGTATTTAATATAAAATAAACTCAAATTCTTTTTTCTATTTTACCATTATGATTCGATTAACCACACCTAATGACATAAATGCATTGATTTCTCTAGCAACAGCAACTGGATTATTTGAGCCAAACCAAACTGAAGAACTTGCTCAAATGTTAGATCAATACTTTCATAGCGAAAGCGAGAATCAAGATTTGTGGTTTACCGATGATGATCATGGAGTAGTAGGTGTAGCATACGTTGCTCCAGAACGCATGACCGAAGGGACATGGAATCTTTATCTAATTGCGATTCATCCCGATCGCCAAAGACAAGGACGTGGTGTGGCCTTATTACGCCATGTTGAAAAAGTACTGACTGATCGAGGGAAACGTTTGCTGCTGGTGGAAACATCTAGTCTGGAGAGCTTTGAATATGTGTGCTCATTCTACCGCCAGAGCGGTTATGACGAAGAAGCTCGGATTCGAGAATTTTACGGTGCAGGAGAGGACAAGATTATTTTCCGCAAAGTTTTGACCGAAAGAAAATATTAAATAATACTCTCTCAGAATCTATTGATTAACTCGATTCGGAAATGATACCTCTAGCACAACACAACCAATATCTGTTTTGAAAGGACCGTGAGTTTCTCCGGGAGGTCGACTGGCATAATGCCCACTTTCTAGCCACATATCAAAAGCTCGATCGTACAACCGACCACTGACAATAAAAACCTCTTCTGGATAACCATG
>JANMHD010000080.1:0-5540 GCA_031374985.1 Coleofasciculaceae cyanobacterium OTE_70_metabat_329
GATACATCCCCTGTAACTGCCGATTCTTGGGTCTGTCCTGCTCTTTATTCTGTCCTTTAATATCAGAAGATTTATTATCCAAACCCCTGATACCAATCCCTTCCCGGCTGTTACAGGGGATGTATAAATTACTAATTGCCCCGATCGCAGATCAGCTCCCCCAGAAGGCGGAAGATAAAGTTATTTTCCTTCCCCAGGGTGCCTTATTTATGGTTCCCTTCGCCGCTTTGCAGGATGCTGAGGGTAACTATTTAATTGAAAAACATACGATCGTGCTGATTCCTTCTTTGAGTATGCTAGAAGTTACCAAACAGCAGAGGCAGTCCCACGGGCAGTTTTCCCTTAGGGTTCCAAAAGCCTTAGTAGTCGGCAATCCCACTATGCCTCGGTTACGGTTGAACGATCGAGAGGAGGCTCTAGCAACCCTGCCGGGGGCAGAAATAGAGGCAAGAGAGGTTGCTGCCCTACTGAATACTCAACCTTTGATTGGTTCTCAAGCTACCAAAAATGCAGTCCGCCAGCAAATGCCGGGGGCAAGGATTATTCACTTAGCTACCCACGGTATCCTTGAAGATTCTATTGATGTCTATGGAGCGATCGCCTTGGCTCCCGATAATCCTAGCATTGGCAGTACTGGTCTACTCCACGCCCAAGAAATCCTTGATCTCACTCTCCAAGCTCAGTTAGTGGTGCTTAGTGCTTGTAATACTGCTGGGGGGAAAATCTCTGGAGATGGGGTGGCGGGGTTGGCTCGATCGTTCATTGTTGCCGGAGTTCCCACGGTAGTAGCATCCATCTGGTCAGTTCCCGATGCTCCCACGGCCTCCTTGATGACCAATTTTTACCAAAACCTTGCCCAAGACTCTGATATCTCCCAAGCCCTCCGCCAAGCCATGCTCACCACCATGCAAGAATTCCCTCAGCCTAGAGACTGGGCAGCTTTTATCTTGATTGGTGAAGCAAACTAGTTAAGAAATATTTTTAACTAAAATTTCAGTTTCCAAATTTTCTACTATTGGTATGACTACAGGTAGAGTTGCTTGGGCTGTGAGGGCATTCCGAGTAGTGGCGATCGCACAGGCAAGGGCAATACTATCCTGTTCTAATAAGCCCACAATAGTTTGGGGAGACAAGCGATCGACTACGGGCAATTGATGTAAACCCCTTGCTCCCATCCGCACCAGAGCATCAGCGATCGATTCATCGGCATAAGTATAAAGTACTTCTTTTGTACATACATCTTCTAGGGATGTATCGCAGAGATATTGAGAATTATTTTTGCCAATAGTAATAGCTCGATTTACATCTTGAAGAGTGATAATACCTATTAATTGTTGTTCCTGATCCACTACCAAAGCACTACGTTGACGCTTCCGAGTCAAAATCAACCCTGCATTAAAAATAGACACAGAATTAGCAATCATCAAGGGTAACTGCATCGCCTCCCCAACCATAATTTTTTGCAGAAGTTCTTGGTCTGGATTTGTATTGGTATCTAAACCCAAGGTGGGTTGGAGATTTGGGGTCGGAATTAACACTGGTTTATAACGGTCTACTAACCACACACTCAACCCCACTGCGGCCATTAAGGGCAGCACAATGCGGTAATCCCTAGTTAGTTCAAACAAAAGCAAAATTGCCGTTAAAGGGGCATTTACACTACCTGCCAACACCGCCGCCATCCCTACCATAGCATAGGCTGGAGGAGCTGCTACTGCTAGGAGGTCTGGGGGAATTACCATGCCTAGAAACTTGCCATAGGCAGCCCCCAAAGCTGCTCCTAGAAACATGGCTGGAGCAAAAATGCCCCCTACTAAGCCACTGCCGAGGCTAGTAGCTGTAGTGACTAATTTAACTGCCAATAAGATTAGTAATAACCCAAAAGAAAGATCTACATCTTGCAAGATTGCTTCGATCGTTTCATAACCAGTCCCCAAAATTTGGGGTAATTGCAAGGCCACCAAACCCACAAATAGTCCCCCCAAGACTGGCTGTACAGGCCGAGGAATCTTGCCTAACCAAGCCACTAGGGGAATCTGTCCACTAAAACACAATCGCATTCTTTGAAGCATTTGGCTATAGACCACAGAAACTAAGCTGGCCAAGACCCCTAAGCCAATATAGAGAGGTAATTCTAAGGGACTACGGACATCATAAGCTGGGAGGGTAAAGGCGGGTTGTCCCCCCATGCCAATTTGAGCTACAAAGGCAGAAACTACTGCTGCTAAGAGAACTACCCCCATAGAAGAGGTGGTAAAAGTTGTCCCCAGCACTAGCTCTAGGGCAAAGAACACCCCGGCGATCGGGGCATTAAACCCTGCGGCTAACCCGGCGGCTGCTCCCGCTCCTAGAAGTAGCTTTTGGCGATCGCGCGATACCCGGAGCATCTGCCCCAAAAGCATTCCAATACTGCCTCCCACTTCTACACTCGGCCCTTCAGGACCTAGGGAAGCTCCCGTACCCAGAGATACCGAAGCGGCGATAATTTTTATAATGGGTTGCAGCGGAAAAACTTGTTTAATCCCTTGGTCATCTGCCAATAGAGATTTAATATCAGAGCCAAAGTTAGACCAGCGCCACCGCATTAAACCGACAATAACTCCCCCAAAGGTAGGAATAAAAGCAAGAGTCCAAGCTCCCCAATGGGAAAGAACTCCCATTAAATCAAGTATTGCCCAATGATGAATAAGAATAATTAGATAATGAAAAGTCACGATCGCTAGACCTGTACCGCCACCGATCGCCACGGCCAAAAGCAGGACAATAATTTCCGGTGAAGGAGCAAGGGAATTGATCAGATGGGTTAAGGGTTTCTCGATCGAAGGAACAGGCAGGTGCTGTTTTAGGATGGCAGGGTTGACAGAGTTATTGGGGGAGGTGATGGGGGCTACCATGCAAGGGAAATATGAGAATAATATTTATTTATATTTACATAGTTCTATTGTGATCGATCACTGCCTGCAATCACAAGGGAATTACGAACATTTCTAATAAAAATTTTTGGTTAGGATTAAAGGAATAAGAAGTTTCTGTGGGCTGTGCAGGAGTTTCTCATTTTAAAATAATTTGGTGACATTTATTCTCAATTAAACGTTTTTGTTGCAACTTCTCCAGTCCCTCAACTATGCTTATGAATAATAGGTACCTTAAAATAGCTTTTTTATAGTCAACTACTATGGTCAACTACACCGCAGCTTCCCTCAAATCGGAACTCAATGCTAGGGGTTGGCGGCTCACTCCCCAGCGAGAAACCATCCTCCACGTTTTTCAAAATCTTCCCAAGGGAAATCACCTCAGTGCCGAAGAACTCCATGAGTTGCTCACCCAAAGAGGAGAAGATGTTAGTCTGTCTACTATTTATCGTAGTATCAAGCTTATGGCTCGCATGGGAATTCTCCGGGAGCTAGAACTGGCAGAAGGACATAAGCACTACGAATTAAATCAGCCTTATCCCTACCATCACCATCATTTAGTTTGTTTGCAATGCAATAGTACATTGGAATTTAAGAGTGATACTATTCTGAAGCAGGGCTTAAAACAGGTAGAAAAGTTAGGGTTTCAGCTAATTGATTGCCAGTTAACCATCCATACTATCTGTCCCGAAGCAGTCCGCATGGGTTGGCCTTCTGCTCTGCCTAGTAATTGGTCATGTTCCCGCTCTATTTTTGAGAATGCTAAGGGACATAATCATCATGAAGTGAGAGATTTGCAGCAGTTAGAACCAGAAACAGTCTCAATTTCTGACACAAACTAAATTTTAACTTAATGCTTTCACCAGTCTTACAGTGAGGCGGCCGAACTGCTCAGAATACATAACTAATAACTGATAACTAATTTTTATGACTCCCTCTAGCCAACTTTCCAAGACTCTAGAAGAACTAACTACCCTAGAACTTGCTCAAGCTCTAGCCGATCGCCTTGCCATTACTCCTACAGATTGGCATCGTCTCCAAGCAAATCGCCCTGCTAGATCTGGGGAGCAAGCAGCAGCGGCTTTAGTATTTCTGCTTAAGGATCAACCCCAAGAAGCTCTAGCTAGATTTAATCAAGCTGCGGGCTGGCTCGATCGATCTCTTACTGCTCCTCCCTGCCCGACTCATGGGGTCAAAAAAATATAAAAATTAAATTATTTTTTGTCTCTAAGATGATGCCTGAAAAGTCGTTATCGATCGAGCTTTGGCAACTAAACTCGCAGCTACAGGAGCAAAACCCGCCTACACAGGTTAATGAAATCCTTGAATTTCGGTTAGTCCACGTACCATTTTGACTTTACTCTTGTAGTTGCGGTTTCAACCAACCTAAACTTTGAAAATATCCTCTAACTCATGAGGTCAAAAAATCAAAAGATTTCTACAAAAAATCTATTTCTTAAGCTGCTGGATATGCTCCGCAATTACTAATTACGACTTTAGCTGATGGTGCGCCATTTCTAGAGCCAACTGCTTCAATTTTTTCTACTACATCTAACCCTTCAGTAACTTTCCCGAATACGACATGCTTGCCATCTAACCAAGAAGTGTCTGCGGTACAGATAAAGAATTGGGAGCCATTGGTATTGGGGCCGGCATTAGCCATGGACAAAGTACCTAGCCCAGCATGTTTGAGCTTGAAGTTTTCATCAGCAAATTTCTCGCCGTAAATAGATTTTCCCCCTGTGCCGTTATGGTTGGTAAAATCACCACCTTGACACATAAAGCCCGGAATTACTCGATGAAACGAAGAAGCTTTGTAGCCAAAGCCTTTTTCTCCGGTACATAGCTGGAGAAAGTTCTGGGCAGTTTTGGGAACTACATCTTCAAATAATTCCATAACGATCGTTCCGGCTGGTGTTCCACCGATGGTGATATCAAAAAAAACTGTGGGGTTTGCCATTTTTTTCCTTTACAAATATTTTGTAGAATTAACTATTACCTATGCAATCTTAATCTGATTCCGAGCTACTTACACTACCATTTACGGAACCCAATTGCTGGCGCACATCATCGATCGTGGCGTTGAGTTGGGCAATTTTGTCTTCTAAGCTGCGACGGGCAACCTCGATTCCTTCCTCGGCCTTGAGTTCTCTAGTTTTAGTACGGAGGCTTTTGCCTTCAGATTTTTTTCCTAGACGAGTGGTTATAGACTCAGTAGAGCGATCGCCGGCCACGATCGCCCCCAACAAGCCCCCAACTACGCCGCCCACGATCGCCCCTAGCAAGAAACCACTACCAAAACCATCACGTTGAGTCATAGGATTAAAATAATAAATGGTAAATAATATGACCCAATTTTATCAGAACTCCTAGGGGAGAACTTCAATATTTTCATAAAGTTCAGCTAGAGAAAATTTTAGATCGATGCTGGTGAGATAAACTTCTGGGTTGGTAGTGGCAAATTCTAACTGGTTAGTAAAAATATGGATCAATTCCCAGTTGTTGTTTTGATTCCGGCGATAGATTTCTAGACTGGGGCGATCGCAGTCAATCAGAAGATATTCCTGTAAAGTGTCCATACCCCGATAATTACGAAATTTTTGCCCCCGATCACGGCTTTCGGTGCTG
>JANMHD010000083.1:0-5383 GCA_031374985.1 Coleofasciculaceae cyanobacterium OTE_70_metabat_329
CCGCCGCTCCAAGTCCGGCGGCACAGCCTCAGACCGCTGCTCCAGCCCCAAGTCCGGCAGCAACGGCCCAACCTCAAAGCACAACTCCACCACGTCCCTAATTAGTCTTAGTAGCGATCGTTAGTAAAGTCTGGCTATAAAACTCAGAAAATAGAGAGGGCACAAAGTTCTCATTATATTTTCTGGGTTTTATTCTTAGAGACCATTTATAAAGTACGAGTACAGCTAAGACAAAAGGAAGACATCTTCAAGCAATGGCAGCATCAACAGATAGTTTTGGGGATTGCTATAAATCGGAAAACTCTTCTCTCACAATTTCATGAAGCTTGATAAAAATTGGGACAATTCTATACAACTAGAGCTTATCGTTAGGAGCGCAAGGCTTTACGCCCTCATAATATACAGGAAATGTCAGGAGATTGGGATACCTACAGGCACAAAAATAAGCTACCGTGTATTAAAAAATGTTAAAAAATGATATTAAACTGGGGTTATGGATTTTTCTTGTCTTTAGGAGGTAAGGCTTTATGGCAGTAGATATGGTAACAAATACAGAGCAGCAAACAGAGAAACCCCACGAGGTGGTGGTAATTGGGGGTGGTTTTGGGGGATTGTACGCCGTGCAGAAACTAGGCAAAGCTCCGGTTCATGTCACCTTGATCGATCGCCGCAACTTTCATCTCTTCCAACCCCTCCTGTATCAAGTCGCCACTGGAGGGCTATCTCCTGCCGATATTTCCTCGCCGTTGCGATCGATCCTCAGCCATCAAGAAAACACCACCGTATTGCTAGGAGAAGTTATCGATGTGGATCCGGTTGCTCAGAAGGTCATGCTCCGGGGACAGGAACTAGACTATGACACCCTAATTGTGGCCACCGGGGTCAGCCATTCTTACTTTGGGAATGAGCATTGGCAAGAGGATGCACCGGGCTTGAAAACCATTGAAAATGCTCTAGAAATGCGGCGGCGGATCTTCATGGCCTTTGAAGCAGCAGAAAAGGAAACAGATCCGGCAGAACGCAAGGCATGGCTGACTTTTGTAATTGTGGGTGGCGGCCCCACAGGAGTAGAACTCGCAGGGGCAATTTCTGAATTAGCGTTTAGTACCCTGAAGCAGGATTTCCGCAATATTGACACCAGTGAGGCAAAAATATTACTCCTCGAAGGGATGGATCGAGTGTTGCCCCCCTATGCCCCAGACCTCTCGGCCAAGGCGGAGAAATCCCTTGAACATTTGGGAGTAACCGTGCAAACTAAAACCTTTGTGACTAATATTGCCAATGGTGTCGTCACCATGAAACAGGGGGAAGAAGTAATTGAAGTTCCTGCCAAAACCGTCCTCTGGGCCGCAGGAATTAAAGCCTCACCCTTAGGAAAAATCCTTGCCGATCGCACCGGAGCAGAGGTCGATCGTGTGGGCAGAGTGATCGTGGAGGCAGACCTAAGCATTGCTAAACATCCCAATATCTTCGTAGTTGGAGATCTATCTAACTATCCCCATCAAGGCGAAAGACCCCTGCCCGGTATTGCCCCGGTAGCTATGCAAGAAGGAGAGTTTGTTGCCAAATTGATTACCTCTAGGATCAAGGGAGCCGAGGAGCCGAAGTTTAAGTATGTAGATTTTGGCAGCTTGGCAGTGATCGGCAGAAATGCTGCCGTGGTGGATTTGGGTTTTGTCAAATTCTCTGGATTCCTAGCTTGGTTAGCATGGTTATTTGTGCATATCTACTTCCTCATTGAGTTTGATAATAAGTTAGTCGTAATGGTGCAATGGGCTTGGAATTATTTCACCAAAAAACGGGGCGCTCGGCTGATCACTGGGGATGAATCTTTGGGAGAAGTGGAGGTTGATCGCCAGGGACACTACCACGCTCCAGCTAAGCCTAAGGAACCCGTGGAAGTTTAATGACCCTTGCGATCGCCCCCCATCAGCCCTATACTAGGAAACTGCGACTAAATATAAAAACTGACTAAAATCATGGCTAAACGTATTCAATTAATTCTCAATCAAGATGTCCCCAAACTAGGCAAACTGGGTGATGTAGTAGAAGTGGCTCCCGGCTATGCACGTAATTACCTAGTTCCCAAAAGTATTGGTCTCCGTAGCACCCCCGGCCTCCTCCGCCAAGCCGAAGTCCGCAAGGAAAAAGAAAGACAGCGCCTTTTAGAACTCAAGAAAGTCGCCGAAACCCAAAAAGCAGCCCTCGAAAAAGTTGCCAGCTTTACGATTACTAAGCAAGTCGGTGAAAATGAATCTATCTTCGGGACTGTTACCCCTCCTGAATTAGTCACCTTGATTAAAAATGTTACCGGGTTAGAAATCGATCGCCGGGATGTGGAAATTCCTGATATTAATAAATTGGGTACTTACCCTGTAGAAATCAAACTCCACCCTGAAGTTATCGCTACCATTAATGTATTAGTAGCTGCTTAAGTTTTAGTATCTAGGCAATCTGTATCTATATAGCGAGGCACGGTACAGCCGTGTCTCAATTTTTAGGTGAGTAGAAACCTTAATCTATTTATAACTAAATCTATGAGTGTTAATAATTTACCCCCTCAAAATATTGAAGCCGAAGAAAGCATTTTAGGGGGGATTTTATTAGACCCAGAAGCGATCGGTCGTGTGGCAGATTTGTTACTTCCTGAAGCTCTTTATATTCCTGCTCATCGAGATATCTATAAGGCAGCTTTGGCATTACATCGGCAGGGAAAACCTACAGATTTAATGAGTGTAACTAGTTGGCTTTATGACCATGAAATTCTGGATAAAATTGGTGGCCAGAGTAAATTAGCTCAGTTAGTCGATCGCACTGTGAGTGCAGTTAATATTGATCGCTATGCCAATTTAGTAATTGAAAAACACCTCCGACGGCAATTAATTAAAGCTGGGAATGAGATTGTTCAACTAGGTTATGAAAATGCAGTTGAACTAGAATCTGTCTTTGACCAATCAGAGCAGAAAATTTTTGGCATCACTCAAGATCGTCCCCAAGATGGCTTAATTGCTATTTCTCGTACCCTAGAGCAAACTTTCCAAGATATAGAAACTCGCCACGGCGGGCAGGCACTACCCGGCTTACTTTCAGGGTTCTATGATCTAGATGCCATGACTAGCGGTTTTCAGCGATCGGACTTTATCGTAGTAGCGGGCAGACCATCTATGGGAAAAACTGCTCTAGCGATCTCCATTGCACGCAGCATTGCCGGACAGTATGAACTGCCCGTGGTGGTTTTTAGTTTGGAAATGTCTAGGGAACAACTAGTTCAAAGAATGTTAGCCAGTGAAGCTGGAATTGAGAGTAATTATCTTCGCGCGGGGAGAATTGCCCAAAATCAGTGGGAGGCTTTAAATAATGCCTTGGGAATTCTTTCAGGAGTACCAATTTTTATTGATGATACGGCCAGCATGAATGTGATGCAAATGCGATCGCAAACCCGCCGCCTTCAAGCCGAGTACGGGGGGAAATTGGGTTTAATTCTGATTGATTATTTACAACTTATGGAGGGAAATGGTAGCGATAATCGGGTGCAGGAAATATCTAAAATTACCCGGAGTTTGAAAGGTTTGGCACGGGAGTTAAATGTGCCAGTAATTGCCTTGTCTCAGTTGAGTAGAAGTGTAGAAGCAAGGAATAATAAACGCCCTATGATGTCGGATTTACGGGAAAGTGGATCGATCGAGCAGGATGCGGATGTGGTGATTATGTTATACCGGGATGAATACTATAATCCAGATACGCCCGATCGAGGGATTGCCGAAATTTGTATTACTAAACATAGAAATGGCCCCACCGGAGTCGTAAAACTATTATTCGATCCTCAATTTACCCGATTTCGGAATATTGCCAACCCCGGTCGATAACAGGGATTGAGGGGTGAGACAAGCTAGGGCTAGAGTGGGCGTGATAATTGTGGCAAAAGATAATGAGTTCTGAGGTGGGTCTTCATAATGAGGATCGAAAGGTAATAAATTTAAGATGGAAAATAATTTAGGATCCCTATAAAAAAGTTCTAAAGATTATTGATAAGTAAATTTCGATGATATGATTCTGTGTTATGAGTTAGTCGACTATATAATTAAGAGCGTAATTTTATGGTGCAAGCACCCCTATCTCCGGTGGTTCTAGTAATTCTAGATGGTTGGGGCTACCGTGAGCAGAGTCAAGCAAATGCGATCGCGATCGCCAAAACTCCCATCATGAGTAGCCTAACTCAGGTTTATCCCCATGTCCTGATCCAAGCATCCGGCAAAGCAGTGGGCTTACCCGAAGGACAGATGGGCAATTCAGAAGTAGGGCACTTAAACATTGGGGCAGGAAGAGTTGTCCCCCAAGAATTAGTCAGGATTTCTGATGCTGTAGAAGATGGCTCTATCCTTCAAAATCAAGCTCTAGTAGAAGTATGTCAAAAAGTCCAAACTGGGGGCGGTAAACTCCATCTCTGGGGGCTGTGTTCTCTAGGAGGGGTTCATTCCCACCTGTCTCACCTATTGGGCTTGATGGATTTGGCTAAGGTACAGGGGATCAATCAAGTTTGTATTCATGCTGTCACCGATGGGCGAGATACGGATCCAAGAGCGGGGATGGCAGCAATCCAAGAAATCGAAGCTCATGCCCAAAAGATCGGTGTCGGCAAAATTGTCACCCTCAGTGGGCGTTACTACGCTATGGATCGGGATCATCGCTGGGATCGGGTGCAGTCTGCCTACGCAGTGATGACCACAGAAGTTATGGGTGAGCCACAATCTGCTTCAGATTACTTAGCCTCTTCCTATGCAGCGGAACTTACGGATGAATTTGTCCTGCCTAAGCGTCTAGCACCGGGGGCAGTAGCTCCGGGAGATGGGGTAATATTTTTTAATTTCCGTCCCGATCGAGCGCGGGAACTCACCCAAGCTTTTACCGACCCCAATTTTTCTGGTTTCCCTAGGGAACAGATCCAGCCCCTCCATTTTGCCACCTTCACCCAGTATGATCCTAGCTTGCCTGTGGCTGTGGCATTTCCGCCCCAAGATTTAACTAATTTACTGGGGGAAGTCATCTCGAATCATAGGTTGAAACAATTTCGGACGGCAGAAACTGAAAAGTATGCCCACGTTACCTATTTTTTCAATGGTGGTTTAGAAACTCCATTTCCGGGGGAAGACCGCCACATGGTACAAAGCCCGATGGTGACTACCTACGACAAAGCTCCGGCGATGTCGGCTTCGGAGTTGACGGAGGGAGTAATTGCGGCAATCCAAAAACGAATTTATTCTCTGGTGGTGATTAACTATGCCAATCCAGATATGGTAGGTCATACAGGGAAACTAGATGCTAGTGTCCAAGCGATCGAGACGGTCGATCGTTGTCTAGGCAAACTCCTCGAAGCTATTACCAA
>JANMHD010000127.1:0-5687 GCA_031374985.1 Coleofasciculaceae cyanobacterium OTE_70_metabat_329
TCATAGTGGTGAGCTAGTGATTTAGGTGAAGGAATAGCAGAAGGATTTTGTGGAGATTTTAATATTTTGTCATTAAGTTCTTCATAACAGGTATTGAGTAGACTAGATGAGATAATTATTTTGTTTGTATTTGGATCAATATATTAATAAACTACACTCGTGGCAGTAGTATGCGTGAGGGATAATTTGCACCACTTAGGAGGGTGATGGTAATAACTTGCCGATCGATTAATCGGGAATCAGCGATCGATTTCCCCGTCCCATCATTAATTGCATAGGCAGGAAAACAAGCCCCACTTATACTCAAACGCAAAGCATGACCTTCTGGTAATTGCACACAAATAGGTTGCAAGATGATCCTTAGGGGCAAATCCTCTGGATCATCAACCCGCAGATAGCCTTGGGTAAAATTATAAACCCCACCTTGAGGATCAACTTCTGAAAGAGTCACACTGAGATCAAAGCTAGGAGTAGTAGCACTAGCAAAGAACTCTACTATCACTTCCCCCACTAACGATAGATTTGTCGTCAAAGGTGCACTAGTGTAGGTCAAAACATCAGTTCGGCAATCAAGAGAAGAGCGATCGAACTGCCCAGAACTATAGCCTGCATGACCCCCCAAACTCGGTACTGGGCGCCAAGGATCATGGACAAAGGTATCATTCCCCGATTCTGCCCCCAGCCTAGTTACCAAGGTTCCCCCATCTTCTCGCATCCCTGCTAAACCATTAGTTGCAAGGAAATAAGCCTGCATTTCTGGTACAGGTAATCGGTCAAAATACTGCCAAGTATTGCTGCCCAACTCAAACAAAGCTACGATCGCTTCTGGCAGGGAGCCGCTATCCTTTTCCTTCAAGAAATGGTTAAACCATTGAATTTGTAGCTCATCCACCCCATTTAAGGCAGCTAATCCATAATCCTTGCTACCTACCTTTCTGCCCCAAGGTAAATGACCCCACGGTGCAATATAAAGATGCTGGGGATACTGACTCCGGCGAGACATTTCTGTGTAGAGCCGCCAATTCCCCCGAAGGAATGGGTCAAACCATCCCCCGATATGCAACATAGGTAAATCCACATCTTCCAAGCTGGGGGATAGCTGCTCCCAATAGGTTCCCGGAGTATCGTACTGGAGCCAATCATGGTAGAAAGAATCCTCAGCAAATTCAGTTATTACTTCCGGTAGGGCTGGATTGGGGGAGTTGAGGGGCAGATTTTGGGAGGCAGCATAGAGGGGTTGATGGGCTAGATCATTACCTTGGAGTCGGGCTGTTTCCGCCTCGATCTGGATTGCCCAACCGAGGTTATTCTGCAAACAAAATGCTCCTCCTTCGTAAGCCCAATCTCTGTAGAGGTCGTAACCCATCATGGCAGGAATGATAGTTCTCAGGGCAGGGGGCTGATTTATTGCTGCATAAAGCTGAGTCATGGCTTGATAGGAAAAACCATACATCCCCACCTGACCATTGCTTTTAGGTAAATCCGCTGCCCAAGCTACGGTTTCAAAACCATCACTAACCTCATCACTAAAAAGCTGAAAATCTCCCTCGGAAGTTCCCCGTCCCCGGACATCTTGGATCACCACAATATAGCCATGACTGGCATACCAACTAGGGTGGGCATAGACTACCGTGGAAGCGATCGCTCTCCCGTAGGGCTGCCGCATCAATAATACTGGAAACTTCCCCTTAGCATTGGGGTAATAAACATCCGCATCAAGGCGAACACCATCACTGGTGGTCATAGAAAAAGTTTTCGGAGGATGGACTAGCATAGTTAAGATAAATAATATCTATCTATTGTACCAAGCCTACAAGAGAATCTAGCCATGCCTAAGCTTGACCCCAGCCCTCAGAAACTTTCCTTATACGAAAAGGATTATCAGCAATGGATTGAACGGACGATCGCCCAGCTTCAACACCAGAATTATGACCAAGTGGAATGGGAGCATTTAATTGAGGAAATTAAAGATATGGGGCGGAGTGAGCGGCGAGGATTAGAAAGTAACTTAATTGTGGTGTTATTACATTTGCTGAAGTGGCAATATCAACCCGATCGCCGGAGTAGGCGCTGGGAAGGTAGTATCCTCGAACATCGGCGGCGGATCAATAAAGCCCTTGAGGATTCCCCCAGTCTTCAACCCTATCTGCAAACTATCTTGGCTGAATCCTATACAGCCGCTCGGAAACAAGCAAAAGCAGAAACCGGACTGATGATGGAGACATTTCCCATCGAGTGTGCCTATTCTTTGTCAGACTTGCTGGATGATGATTTTTTGCCTATAGGGATCCCGGAATCAATTCCAGATATGGATTAAAATAACTAATACACCATATTTTTTGTATTAGTATCTATATTCATAAATGTTAGACCCAATCTTAGAATCTCCATTTCATTTCAGTGTAGAAGCCCTATTTATTTTATTGATCTTGATTGGGTTAGAGGCAATTCTCTCAGCAGATAATGCGATCGCCCTTGCTGCCATTACCCAAGGATTAAAAGAGCCAAAATTAGAAAGGCAAGCCCTAAATATTGGTTTATTAATTGCTTATGTACTACGAATTACTTTAATTTTGTGTTCCCGCTGGGTATTGCAGTTTTGGCAATTTGAAGTCCTCGGCGGGGGCTATCTCCTATGGTTGGCCTACCAGCACTTCAGTTCTCCCAAGGATGAGAACGACCAACATAAGGAACCAAAATTTGCCAACGTGTGGCAAGCGATTCCGGTGATTGCTGTTACGGATCTTGCTTTTTCTTTGGATAGTGTAACTACGGCGATCGCAATTTCTGACCAAATTTGGCTAGTAGTAGCTGGAGGGACGATCGGCGTGATAACCCTCAGATTCATGGCGGGTTTATTTATTCGCTGGTTAGATGAATATGTCCACTTAGCAGATGCCGGCTACATGACCGTTACCTTGGTAGGAATACGCCTCATCATTAGGGCAATTAATGACCAGCTTGTGCCACCAGAATGGATAATGATTACTTTAATTATTTCTATCTTTGCTTGGGGATTTTCTAAAAAAACACCCGGAATTGCGGCAACCGTATCCCCAGCGATCGTTTCTCCTCAACCCTCTACTCCAGAGTCTGCCCAGAATGTAGCTCCCCTAACTGAAATAACCCCAGACAGCCTTGATGCAGTTGAGACGGACTCGGCTGGGTTTACGTAAAATTTATAGTCTGAAAATATTATTAAGAAATGTAATTCAAATTTATTAAAAATTGTTGCAACTTATTGCTCCCATTGCTAAGGTGTGAGTGTGAACTAAATAGTGGTTACTCTAAATCGAGGAGGTTTACTATTTATGCCTTACCTTCATCAACACTCCGTAAGGATTGCTTGATTTTCTCTTAGAACACCGATTAAATAATTGGAGGTAAACAATGGAGAAGGAATGCCCCTTATTTACTAAATCCATCATCTAAGATTTGAAATCTCAGGAGATTATATTTGCCCAAATCTATAAAGTCGGATTAGTGAGAGTCTGACGATCGCAATTACCAGAAATTCTAACATCACGAAGATTGTCAATCTGCATTGCAGACTTAGGCAGAGTTCATCTGTCCTATATTCTTTCTGCTTGCAAGAAATTGAAAAAATTCCCCCCTCAAAGCTCAGACTTCTACCTCAACATCAGGAAGTTTGATGCAACTAAATAGGGCGGGGCAAAATAAATGGAGGCTTAAATGCTTAATAATCTTGTAGGAAAAACGGCTCTAGTTACTGGAGCTTCTAGAGGTATTGGGCGATCAATCGCCCTAGAACTAGCCAAACAAGGACTCGAACGAATATTCTTAGTCGCCAGAAATCGGCAAAAACTGGCCCAGGTAGCAGCAGAAATTGAAGTTTTTGGGGTAGAAGTTGTCCCCTTAGCGATCGACCTAACTGATTCTGTTGCTGTGAATATTGCGATCGCCCAAGCCTTGCGTAATCGTCAGATTCATCTGTTGGTCAACTGTGCCGGAGTCGCTCACCAAGCCTCTTTCTTGCGTTCTCCCCTCTCCTTAATTCAGGAAGAACTCGACCTGAACTTAATGGGAACCTACACCATCACACGAATCATTGCTAGACGCATGGCTGTCCAAAGAGAGGGAACGATCGTCAACGTTTCTAGCTTAATGGGGAAATTTGCAGCCCCAACCATGGCCACCTACTCTGCCACCAAGTTTGCCATCCTTGGTTTTACCCAAGCCCTCCGCAACGAATTAGCCCCCTACAATATCCACGTCACGGCCTTATTGCCGACTCTCACGGATACGGATATGGTGCGGGACTTCCAAACCTTCCGCTGGGTAGTTCCCATGACTGCCGAAAGGGTTGCCCAAGCCCTGATCGCCGGACTCCAAAAAGATTCCCCAGAAATCTTAGTTGGCTGGCAGAGTCATGCCGCCGTCTGGTGTCATCGCCTAGCCCCTTGGCTCATGGATTTAGTTTTGAAGATTGCCACCCCGCAACTAGAAACTTCTCCAAATCCTGACCCCAAACTCCAGGAAGCCTTAGCTACATCTCGCTAAATCTAGGGCAGAGCTTAGGCTAGTGCATAGAACCTATATGTAGGGTGGGCAATGCCCACCTTAACCCTACCAATAAAGTGAGTTCGGGATAAGAAATACCTTTGATATCATTACGAAAGTCATAACCACTATCGCTGGCTGAGCGAAGTCGAAGCCAAAACTCCACTACAAATCTTTGATCCAGTATCTGCATTGATAGCGAGAATTATCCCTTCGACTTCGCTCAGGGAACTTCATAAATTTCTCAGTATTCAAAACCTAAGCTCTTTATTTTGTGGCAGTGTTAAGGATTAAAAAGCAGGGGAACGGGGAGAGCGATCGCATAACCCTGAGCATAATCTACGCCGATATCTCGTAATTTTTCTAAGATAGTCTCGTCTTCAACAAACTCAGCTACGGTTTCTAGATTCATAGCATGGGCAATACGATTAAAGCCTTCTACGATCGTATAGGAAATCTGGTTATGAATAATATTTTTGACAAAAGTGCCATCAATTTTTAGGTAATCAACGGGTAAATTCATCAGATAGGCAAAGGAACTTAAGCCACTGCCAAAATCATCTAAGGCAAAACGACAGCCAATTTTTTTAAGTTCGTTAATGAAATATCTAGCTTGGTCAAAGTTAGCGATCGCAGCAGTTTCCGTGATTTCAAAACAAACGAGATGAGGAGATATTTGATAGTGAGGAAATTGGTCAATTAGGAAATTTAGAAATTGATTATTGCTAATGCTAGAGCCAGACAAATTTATTGTATATAAGGTTTCCTGAAGAGCTTGTGGCCCAGCTATATTTTGATAATTTGCGAAAAAAGTGTTGATTACCCAGCGATCGATCTCGGTGATCAAGCCATAGCGCTCGGCAGCAGGAATAAAATCTTGGGGAGCTACTAATTCTCCATTTTCATCCACCATTCTTAGTAAAATCTCATAATGCTCCACGGAGGGTTTAGAGCTAATAGAGATAATTTTTTGGCAGTAGAGACGAAACTGATTAGTTTCTAAAGCTCGGTTAATTTTGGTAATTACCTGTCTCTCATTACGCTGTTTCCTTAGTTCATCATCATCTTGACGATAAACATGAACAGAGTTGCGACCTCTAGCTTTAGCGGCATAACAAGCTGCATCAGCTGCTCCCAGTATCTCCATCATATCTCTACTGCTTTTG
>JANMHD010000137.1:0-18915 GCA_031374985.1 Coleofasciculaceae cyanobacterium OTE_70_metabat_329
GTGATGAATGGGTTAGAGAAGGTAAGATCAATCCAGAGCGGGCAAAAGCTTTGGTGGATGAATTGATGCAACAACTTAAACCAGAAGCTGCCAATTGGGAAGAACAGATGGATCGACAACTCCGTAACATTTTTCAAGATATCGGTGTTCCTAGACAGCCCGAAGTGGATGAACTCCGGGGCAGGATTGATCGCCTAGAACGGCAGCTAAGAGACTTAGAAAACCGTCTCTGGCGTTGATTCTAGGTTGATTCTATTAAAATGCGGGGGGCGGAAATCTGCAAAGTCTCCCTTTCTCTAGCTTTAGTGGCACGAAGTACAAAGATTTAGAGGGTTCTAGATTTGTTAGTTAAAAATATTTAAGCGATCGCCATCTCCAATCTTTTATTTACCTCTGGCCAATTAATCACATTCCACCACGCATTAAGATAATCTCCCCGCAGATTTTGATACTTTAGATAATAGGCATGTTCCCAGACATCATTGCCCATAATTGGGTACTGCCCAGTCATGAAAGGGCTATCTTGGTTAGCTGTAGTTGTTATTTCCAGCTTGCCCTCCTTATTTTGCACTAACCATACCCAACCACTGCCAAAACGTTTTAGCCCAGCATCATTGAATTGTTGTTTCAATACAGCAAGACTCCCAAAATTGTCGTTAATGGCTGCCGCAATTTTTCCTGTAGGTTCCCCGCCGCCATTAGGGGTCATAATTTCCCAGAACATCGTATGGTTGACATGGCCACCGCCGTTGTTACGGACGATCGCCCGGATATCTTCAGGAATACTATCTAGGTTGCTAATGAGAGCGATCGCACTCTGGCTGACCAACTGAGGATAACGGCCAATAGCACCATTAAGATTATTTACATAGGCTGCATGGTGGCGATCGTGGTGGAAACGCATGGTAGCAGCATCTATGTGGGGTTCTAGGGCATTGTAGTCGTAGGCCAAGGGCGGCAAGCTAAAAGGACCGGAAGTATTTTGGGCAAAGGCAGGTAAATTTCTCCAGCCCACCGTCAAGGTTGTAGCTCCTAATAATTGCAAGAAGTAGCGGCGGTTAATAGTCATAGGTTTCTACTTAGATTTTGTGGTTGATTTATATACAGAGCTTAGATAAAGGGTGGATAGTTGAACTCTCTAAATTTTCCTTTCAAGGGAAACTTTGAAATTTTCCAGTCCCCAGCCTCTAGAGGGGAGAAGAGAGTAGTCAGGGATTAGCTTTTAAACTTACAGCAATTTGTATTCAGACGTGCCATGAGACGATCCCCCTAAATCCCCCTACCTTACAGGAAGGCAAAGCCTACAAAGGGGGACTTGAAGATCACTAACTTGGCTTACCAAAATTAAATTTGCTGTAAGTTGACACAAAGGAAGACTTTTGCTCTTCTATTCCTCTCTAAGATTAGCGGAGAAAATTTGGTCTAGTTACCTGAGTTGTTTCTAGCATTTTTTTTAAGTCTTGCCAGTTTTCTGTTTCTATAAGGTTAATCACCTGCTGCAAATTTTGTTGATATTGCTCCAAGCCATTAAGTAATGCCTGTCGATTATACTGAGCCATCATTAATCCTAGCTCAGGATTTCCTCCCCCTACCCGACTAGTATCCCTAAACCCAGAACTAGCTAAGTTCTGCGCTAAACTAACAATAGTGTTGTTCCCCGCCCGACTACAAGTATTAATCAAATTGGCACTAATCATAACTGGGAGATGGGAAATTAAACCCACAGCCAGATCATGGTCTTGAGGAGAGGTAAAGTATAGCTCCACTCCTAGCGATCGGACTAGATTGGCTACCACAGCTATGGATTCTGGAGGAGTGCTATCTACTGGCGTTAAAATGTAGGGAGCATTGATAAATAAGCCCTCCTGAGCCGCCATAATCCCACTTTCGATAGTCCCAGCCATGGGATGTCCTCCCACAAAGTTAGCCCACAACGGCAATACTTCCCAGAGAATTTGCTCCTTCACTGAGCCAACATCAGTCAGAATGGTTTCTGGAGTAATGTAGTTTAATAGATCCTGGACTGTGGCGGTAATGGCAGCTATAGGAGTACAAATAAAAATCACTTCTGCCTGCTGTAGTAGAGATAGGTCATCACTGGCTTCATCTACCGCTCCCCGCCCGAGAGCCAAATCACAGGTAAGAGGCGATCGAGATACCCCCAAAACTCGCAAACCTCGTCGTCGGAAATCTATTCCCAAGGAGCCGCCAATTAAGCCCAAGCCAACAATACCCACCGTTTTATTTTTGATTTCCCTATTTTCTAATAGGTTTGTTGCATCTATACTTTCTGTGTTTGCCTGCATCATTTTCTTCCCTAGTTTTGTCAATCATTAATCTACCAACCTATGGATGTCACCGAATTAATCGATTTATATGCTGCCGGAACCAGAGATTTTTCTGCCGTCATGCTCATTGAGGCTAATCTAAGTAGCGTTAATCTCAGCGGGTGTGACCTTAGTAATGCCAATCTCAGTGTCGCCAACCTTAGTGGAGCAAATCTTAGTGGAGCAAACTTAACTAAGGCTAAACTTAATGTTGCCCGGTTGAGTGGAGCTAACCTGACTAGGGCTAAACTCAATGGCGCAACTCTCAATGTAGCGAATCTGATTCGAGCAGACTTTGCCGGAGCAGAAATGGTAGGCATATCCCTGATTCGAGCAGAATTAATTCGAGCGGAACTGAGTAAGGCGAATCTGCGGGGAGCCAACCTCAACAGTGCTGACTTGCGAGAAGCGACTCTCAGGCAAGCAAACCTCACTCGTGCCAACCTCAGTGAAGCTAATCTCCGGGGAGCATCCCTCACAGGGGCAATTTTAGAAATGGCAAATCTCAATGCTACAGACCTCAGCCGTAGTGACTTGAGTGGGGCAAACCTCCGGGAGGCAGAACTCCGGCAGACAAATCTTAGCAAGGCCAATCTCAGTGGGGCGGATCTCAGTGGGGCTAATCTCCGTTGGGCGGATCTTAGTGGGGCTAATCTTAGTTGGGCAGATCTCAGCGATGCGAAGTTGAGCGGGGCAAATTTGGTGGGGGCAGACTTAAGCAATGCTAATTTATTGAATGCAAGTTTGGTTCATGCTGATCTGACTCAAGCTAGCTTGATTAAGGCCGATTGGATTGGAGCGGATTTAACCGGAGCAAATCTAACCGGAGCAAAACTTTTTGCTGTATCTCGCTATGGTCTGAAAACCGATGGCATGATTGCAGACTGGGTGGATCTCAGTCCTGATGGCGATCGCTCAGAAATTCAAAGATTTGAAGCGGAGGACACCAAGAAATTTTTTAGTCAAACCATGCCGAGGGTGAAAATTATTGTAGATGCTCCCCTGACCTTAGAAGCAAACCTCCTCCTTTTATCTGCCTATCAGCAGCTTTCTCATAAGGAATACCTCAAACTGAGGGAAGCACCTAGTATCGAAGTCGGGGCTAGACGCACTACAATTACTTTTCAGATAAATAACAACGAATATTTATTTATCCTTGGTTATATTACAATTTTACCCTTCCAAGATGCCACAGCTGCCCACAATAACATTATGGCGATCGTTCAGAGTCTCCAATCCCATAATGTAGAATCCTTGGGGGGTAAAGACCCCAAAAGAATTAGAGACTTAATTACTACCTTTAGCGAAACTATCCGTGGAGTAGCATCCCAAAACCTAGAAATATCTATTCCTCTCCAAGCTCAAGAAAATAGTTTTTTTAGTTCTCCCACCCAGTTGATCCTGACTAATTCTAACGACCAGAGCCTAAGTATTTATCACCATTCGGGCTTCGGCAAAAAACTCCTCCTCCAAAAAGGAACCTCCACTTATCTGCGGGCTGAATCTCAAAGCCAAGCAGCAAATTTACCCTTACTTTCAGAGATAGTTAATTTCATCAGAGAGTTTGATTGAACGGCGGAGGTATAGGGAGGTAAGGAGAGGTACAGGAATGAAAAATTATCAAGTTTAATAAAATCAGGAAAGTTACAGCACTTTTCAGATTTGTGGGTGGTAATACTAACACTAAGAGTCCTTATCAGTGAAGCAAATATACCAGAAAGATTAGGGGCAATAGGCGCCCTGATAGAATTACCAGAAGAGGAATTGAGAGAGTTAGAGTTAATCTGGGTTGACCAAGGGTACTGTTGTGGAGATAATCACCATCTTAATAGCACTGGTAATGCCCACACTAAGAGAGCTTACTGTTATAACTATTTTCAGGCGATGATTTTTTCTAGGGCTGCCACATCAGGGATATACATCATATCGTGGTCTCGAATAATTAGCCCCTTCTTTTCTAATCTAGTTAAAACTCTAGTAACGGTTTCCCGTGCTAAACCACTTAGGCTACTTAGTTCTCGGTGAGGCAGATTAGGAATTTCTCGACCTTCCTGCCGGACCTTTCCCTGACCTTCAGCTAAAAATAAAATTGTATCAGCAACTCTTGATTGGCTATCAGATTCTCGGAGACGGAGACGACGGTTCACTTGCCGGAGTCTTTTGGCCATCAGTTGGGCTAATCGTACCCCGGCTAGAGGTTCCGTGTGCATAAGCTGGACAAAATCTTGAGCAGGAATGCTGCCAATAGTAGTTGGGGCGAGGGTAATTACATCGGTCGATCGAGGAACTTCATCTAAGGCAGCCATTTCTCCAAATAGCTCTCCTACACCCAAAATATTTAAGGTTACTTCTTTGCCATCCATATTATAGGTACGAATCTTCGCCCAGCCGGACAGAATAAAGTACACAGAACCACCCCAGTCATTTTCCAGTAAAATCACTCGGTTAGCCGGGTGGGTACGAGTCACAATATGAGCCGTAGCCTTTTTAGTAATGGCTGGTGGTAAGCCTTGAAAAAGGGGAATTGAGTTAATAAACTCCTGTAATTGAGATATTGTTTCTGAGGAACTTTTATGTTCTTCCATGAAGGCTTTGCCGATTGTGTCCTTATTCAACCACAAGTTTACCAACTAATGTAGGGATTAATCCCTAAGTTTGTAATAAATTACAGCACTTTGCTTATCAGTGCGGTACAACAAATAAAAAGCTCCCTGCTGAAGGCAGGGAACTCTATACCAAAACACCTACAAGGTGCTGTAAGTTGCAGATTGTACGATCGCTAAATTAACGGTACTCTTGGAACTGGACATTGCGTAAACGAGCTTCTGGACGCTTAAACCGATCCATTTGGGCTTCAAAGAATTTGCGGTTGGCCATTAGATGTTTGGGATTGGGGTCATCAAGGGGATAGAGGAGTGCTACCCGGAGAGCCTGAATCACCGCTGAAGTTACGGTATACATCGATCGCTGAAAACTGATCCCCAACTGGATCAACATATCATCTTCGCCCCGGCAGTACTGATGGTAATACTCCACCAAGTAGGGGGGCAGAAAGTGTAGCATATCCTGCATCAAGAGAGTTGGGGGAATCCCCGCAGTCCCTACAGGAAACACATCAGCGTAAAGAATTCCGTAGTGGAAATCCGGCTGGGAATCAGGAACTTGTTGAGCTTGAGCATTATAGGATTTGGTTCCTCGGAAGGGAGAAGTTCTATAGAACACTGCCTCTACGTAGGGCAAAGCAGCCTCGTAAAGCCACATAAATCCTTTAGATTTGGGAATAATTTCGTAGCACTCGCCCCGAATATAGACGTTATGGTAGATGGGACGGCCAGCGGCAATAAAAATGGCATTAACTAAATAGTCCATGGCATCCCGGACTTGTTTAAATCCCCCAGCATCATAAATATCACTCATCTCAAAGAATACCGGAGCCATAACTTCCCAGAATAAGCCGAGGTTTGAGTAGTAGGACATCTGTCGGCACTGTTCCAAGAATAAATCTGGGAAGGCTTTGTAGAGTGCCAGCATAATAGGGTTGAATTTGAAGTAGGCTTTAATGGCTCGATCGGCATTAGCTTTGTATTCATCACTATCTAAGTAGGGATCAAATTGGTTTACTGGAACGTACATTTTTCGATGCCAGAGCATAGCCCGCATACATTCTTCAGCAAACTCCATATTCACTCGATCGTGGAGCCAATGGTGGAACAATCGGTGCATTTTGCCCGTTTCCCCTTTCTCAATAAATTCCAATAATTCGGGATGGACTGTAGCTTCCCCTTTTTGCCAAACCCGAAAATCTGCATTGTCCCCAGCGTAGTGGTTGGGCAAGTCTAGGTATTCTTGGGGAATAAAATACTTAAAGAAGGGGAAAGGATCCAAAAATACTTTCTCGCCAATATATAGTAAATCCCGCCAGTAGAAATCCATCGGTACAGCGTAGGCTTTATACAAACCAATGATCTGCATTAGGTTTTCTGGGGTGTCCGGCAGCATAGCTCCACCACTTTCTAGACGATGAATCACTTCGGCAAATTCGTGCTGAGAAGGGGGAATTTTTGGACTGGGACTATTGGGGATAGAAGGAATATCAAAGGTGGAGTCGGTGGGTTTAAGAGGAGCTTGTACCATAATATTTTTCCTTGAAAATGGAATTTTTAACTTTCTCTGTCTAGGTTTTCAGGTTTTGATCCCGCCAGCCGCTACGCTAGTAAGTCGCTACGCTAGAAAAAATGGGGATAATTCATTTACTAGACGGGATAATTAATTGATGATCAATACCCCAGGGGGAATTTACAGCGATCGCTGGTTGTACATAGGCTGTGGCATTGGCACTAAAACTGGCCGTGGTTTTTTCACTCCAGCGGACTAGCCAACTGGGTTGAATCCCTAAAAAGAAGATAATTGCCACGAGAATAAAAGCAGGAACCCTCTCGGCGGTAGTAGTTTGACCATAGTAGGCAGTAGCATTGTCCAATTTACCGAAGCAAGTCCGGTTGAGGAGAATTACGAAATATACGGCAGTTAGACCAGAAGCAACGATGCAGAGAATAGTTTGCCAAGGGAAAGCAGTGAAACTACCTTGGAATACCAAAAACTCGGCAATAAAGCCTACCAATCCGGGAATCCCGGCACTCGCCATACCGCCAATTACTAACACAGCACTGGTAAAGGGTAAGCCTCGAATTGGACTCATTAGACCATTCAGGACATCTAACTCTCTGGTTCCCACCTTGTCTTCAATGTTGCCCACTAAGTAGAAGAGAATTGCCAAGATGAAACCGTGACTGATCATTTGGCACACTGCGCCTAAGATACTCAGGGGTGTGAAGGCGGCCAACCCAAACATCACGTAGCCCATATGACCGATCGAACTATAAGCTACCATCCGTTTAATATCTTTTTGGGCGATCGCTGCCAAAGCACCATACATCACACTTATCACTGCCCAAGTTGCCAGCCAAGGAGCAAAATTAACCCAAGCCTCAGGAAATAATGCTAGACAAAACCGGACTAAACCATAGGCTCCTAGTTTTGCCAAGATTCCCCCCAAAAGGATAACTACCGGGGTAGAAGACTCCACGTAGGCATCTGGTAGCCAAGTATGAAAAGGGACTAGGGGAGTTTTAATAGCAAAGCCGATCAGCAAAGTCACAAAAATAGTTACTTGGGCAGCGACAGGAAGATCGGCAGTTTTAATATCATTCAAGTCAAAACTTGAGGCATGGGTCAACCATCCTAAAGCTAGAAAAGCACCCAAGATTAAAATTCCCGATACTGCCGTGTATATCAAGAATTTCATAGCAGCATACTCCTTCCTTTTGCTACCCCAAATGGCAATCAACAGGTAGAGAGGAATTAGCTCTAGTTCATAAAACAGGACAAATAATAATAGATTCTGAGCGACAAAAGAACCATAGACCCCGGCGCTAACGAGAAATACGAGGGAATGATACAGACGAGCTCTTTCTACTTGAGGAGGAATGGTATAGATGACAATCCAAGTTAAAAGAGCATTTAGCACCACTAGAGGGAGGGATAAACCATCCACACCTAGGGTGTAATTAATCCCTAAGGTCGGAATCCACGGAATGAACTCCCGAAACTGCATTCCTGCAATACTAAGGTTAAAGTCCTTAAGTAAAATTACTGACAAAACAAATAAGATACTGGCAATAATTAAAGCCAACTGTCGAGTTTTGGGGGCTGATAGATTTCCCGGTAGAAAACTAATAATTATTGCCCCTAGCACCGGAATCCAGATTAAAGCACTCAGCATACTATTTAGTGGGTAGTTTTTTTCTTGTTCCCTCTCCTAGGGGTGAGGGCTGGAGTGAGGGTTTATTGTTATCCTGTGAAAGATAATTGAGATATGAGAGGCCAGACTAGAATAAATCCTAAGATAGTAATCCCCAAAATAATAGTCAGGGAATAAAACTGAGATTGACCAGAGGTACTATATTTCAAGCTTTCTCCACCAAAAACTGAGACAGAACCTACAAAGTTAACCAGTCCATCTACCAGATATCTATCTAAGAGATCGATAAAATTAGAAACTACTCCTACAATAAATACCACTGTCACCTTATAGATTTGAGGGGTATAAAAATCGTAGGCAAAGAGGTCTTGCAGAGCGGGGAAAGGGAGCGTAATAGGTTTGGGAATATTTTGATTGAGATAGACTGCTGCTCCTGAGGCTAGACCGACTATGGTAGAAGCTACTAGGGTACCGGCAACGCCAATATTGATAGTATTTAGATCTGGGACTAGCCCCCATTTGATTAGGAGGAGGGGAATATGCAGAATAAATGCCATGGTGAAAATCATGGGTAGAGCCATTGGCCAGTGAATTTCTGGCGATCGCTCGGACATTTGCTTAGGTTTACCCCCAAAGATCAAGCCAAATACTCTAGTTAAACCAAAGGCTGTAGCTCCATTCACAAAAACAAAAATACTGAACATCAAGGGTTTAGCTTCAGCAAATCCACTGGTAATTTGTACTAGTGACCAGAAGCCACCGAAGGGCGGCACTGCAAGTAATCCCATCGCCCCGATGATGATGGAGAAGGCACACACCGGACGGCGTGACCATAATCCTCCGTACTGTCGCAGATCTTGGGTAATGTTATTCCAGATAATACCGCCTACTCCCATGAGGAGCAATGCCATAGAAATAGAGTAGGTAAAGAGAAATAAAAGTGTATTGTTAGTTTCCCCATTGGCAACGGCAATAAAAGTTAACCCCATGTAGGCACTAACTAGGTAGGAAAGAGCGCGCTTGATATCAATCTGGGCGATCGCAATCAAAGTCCCAAATACCGCCGTGATCCCGCCGACCCATTCCATCACGCTCAGGGTAGTGGGTGACAGGGCTAGAATAGGGTGGAGCTTGATTAGAAGCCAAGTGCCAACGGGAACCACCAACGAGTTTCTTAGAATAGAAGCGGGAATTGGTCCTTCCATAGCTTCATCCAACCAGAGGTGCAGGGGAAACTGGGCGCACTTACCCATAGGGCCAGCAATTAATGCCAAACCCAAAAGGGTGGCCACCGTAGGATCAATATTAGCGGTGGTTGCCCAGGCTGCTAGTTCTGTAAAATTCCAAGTTCTAGCGATCGGCAGCAATGCTACTACCCCAATTAGCAGAATCAAGTCACCAATCCGCTTAGTCAGAAAGGCATCCCTCGCTCCTGTCACCACCAAAGGCTGGCTAAACCATAACCCCACTAATAAATAGGTTCCTAAGGTAAGAATCTCTAGGATCATATAAGCAAAAAATAACGAATCTGAGAAAGCTAAGGCACTCATGCCAGCTTCAAATAAAGCTAAGAAAGAGTAGAATCTTGCCCAGCCCCAGTCCATTTCTAGATAGCCAAGGGCAAAAACTTGGGCAAGTAAATTTAAACCACAGATCAGTAGAGAAGTGCCGATCGTGATACTAGAAATTTCTAGGGGTAAATTAATCTCTAAACCCGCTACATTTAACCAGTCAATGACTATATGTTGGGATGGGCCATCTCCTAATACCAAGAGAGCAACCCAGCTATGAATCAGAGCTACCGCTGTCATAATTAAGTTGACATACCCAGAGGGTCTGGGACCAGTCCGCCGAATGATTGCCGGAGACCAAGGCAGCGCCAAAATTGCTCCAATTAAGGCATACAAGGGAATCAACCAAACGGTTTGTAGAAACCACTGAGCCATTGACACTACCTCATAGTTGTTAAGAATTAATGAGCTTACTAAGAAATAAGACTAAAAAATAAGAAAGGGTTTTCTAAAAATGCCCCACAGATAGTAGTATCTGCTAGGGCATTTCCTAGAACATGTTTAATAGCTTAATAGCTAAGGGACAGAATTAGCACCATTCAACTAAACAATTAACCAATGGTGGGGAAAAATTATACTTATGTTAAGTTTTGTTGCAAAGAAGGTACAGAGAGGTAAAAAAGTTACAAAGAGATAAAGAATTTTGACAATTAAACTTCTCTTTCCTATTTCTCAAACTACATCATAGAAAATCTCCGCCGATTGATCGATGTACCGGGTTATCCCAGCTAAGAAATCAACTTAAGAAAAATTCTTCAGTTAACCTTACCTTGAAAATAAAATAATTAAGGGCGCAAAGCCTTGCGCCCCCAATAGTTCAACGAGTTCAACCCTAGGATTAGGGAAGAAGAACGCCTTGAATACCGTGGATTATTCCATTACTAGCTGCCATATCTGCAAGGACTACCCTTGCCCCATTAACCGTAATTTCTCCAGTAGCATTAACACTTACCCTCAAGGTTTTTCCTTGAAGAGTCCTCACTGTGGTATTACTGCCCGGAGCCAAACTTAGGGAACTAATTCTGCCGGGAACTACATGATAAGTAAGGATATTAGCTAACTGAGATCGATTTTCTGGCCTGAGAAGATTTTGTACAGTTCCGGCAGGCAAGGCTGCAAAGGACTCATTGGTAGGAGCGAAGATGGTGTAGGGGCCGCCAGTAGCTAATGCTCCCTCTAGACCGGCAGCTTTAGCTGCTGCTAGGAGGGTAGAAAAAGCTCCACTGTTGAAAGATAATTCTGTAGCAATATTATTTAGGACGCCCACTTGAGCAAGCAGCAATGGTTGGTTGCTAGAGCCGGAGATTGGGGGGGGGGCAGCATTGGTATTGTTAGATTGAAGCACGATCGCTCCACAGCCAAGGGTAGCTACTAGGGCGATAATTCGGTGCAGAAATGACTTGTTTTGGCTCATAGTTGCTAATTTTTTTGAGTATTCTATCAATGTATTTAATATAGCTAATCTAGATTGGATTTCCCTCAAATTTATTTAGCTACAAAGGCAATACATTTACCCCCTAAACCATTGACGATCGTACAGGTATTGCTGGTTAGCATTTTGACATAGCTATCTCCCCCAGACCCTGTTTCACCTATTCCATCCCCAAAAATTGGAGTCTCGGCAACTTTGACATTTGCCTCTTTTGCTACTACTTTTATCAAGCCGGGATTAATATTTGCCTCTGGGAAAATAGTAGGAACCTTAGTGGCTTTAAGTTCCTGCACCAGTTCGGCGACTCTAGTAGCAGTGGGTTGTTCTTCCGTGGTGATTCCTTGCAATGCCCCTTCTAGCTTGATTCCATAGGCATCAGCAAAATAACTCATGGATTCATGGGTGGTGATCAATTGTTTCTGCTCCACTGGAATAGTTTTTACTTGGGCTTTAATCCAAGTGTCTATTTCTTGCAAATTTTTAGTTAGTTTCTCAGCATTGGTTGTATAAAGACTGGCATTTTCTGGGGAGATAGTTTTGAGTTGATCCCGCACTACCTGAACCATCTGGACTCCATACTGGGCATTTTGCCAAATATGGGGATCAAATTCACCATGATCGTGGTCTTTAGCTTTTTCTTCAGGTTTAGCTGCTTGAGTTTTTCCCTGAGCATGGTCTTCCTCTTCTTTTAAGGGTTTAGGGACGGCTAATTCACTAACGGCAACTTTCGGAGATGGAGTTTGACTAGATTGAATCATTTTAATCAAGCCGGGTTCAAAGTTATAGCCACCGTAGAGGATTAGTTTGGCCTGTTCGATCGCTCTCTTGTCTTCAGGTTTGGCTTTATATTCATGGGGATCAGTTCCGGCAGCCATTAGACACTGGAGATCGATCGTCTTCTGGGCAATTTCCTTGGTAATATCACACAGCACACTATGGGTGACAACTACTTTAGACAGATTAGCACTGGGGTTCGTAACAGCATTAGGACTGGAAACATTAGCGGTAGCAGTAGTAACAGGATTCGTAGCTTGCTGATTATTCGTGCAACTAGTCAGGCTTAGGGCAAGAGCGATCGCTCCTAGACTAACTTTAGAGAAGGGTCGGGATAAGGCTTTGAGGTATGAAGGGAACTTATTTATAGATGTCATGATTTGCTAGACAAGTTGATAATGGTGATGATTCTCATTATTATGATATTATAATTAGAGTAATTAATGATAATCATTATCGCTCTCAAAAAGGTAGGAATGCGCTGTGCTTTGTGCAAGATATTCTTGCCAAAAAATTCTTATTTTTATAGGACTACCAGTTATGTTAACTGTTAAAAATTTGAGTGTTAACTATCACGGTGTTTGCGCTCTGTGTGATATAAACTTCAGCATCACACCCGGTAGTTTGGTCGGGATTTTAGGGCCTAATGGAGCAGGGAAGAGTACCCTAGTCAAAGCCATGTTGGGGTTAGTAAAATCTACTAAGGGTAACACTCAGTACGACGATCGCCCCCTCCATAACCAGTTACATCAGATTGCCTACGTTCCCCAGCGATCGCAGATTGATTGGGATTATCCTGTGACCGTAGAACAGGTAGTAATGATGGCTCGGACTATTCCGACTGGGTGGGGGCGATCGCCTAGTCGCCAGTCTCGATTATTAGTCAAAGAAGCTCTAGAACGAGTGGGGATGGTGGAGTATAGCGATCGACAAATTGGCGAACTTTCTGGGGGGCAGCAGCAAAGAGTTTTCCTCGCCAGATCTTTAGCTACTCAAGCGAACTTACTATTTTTTGATGAACCCTTTGCGGGCATTGACAAACAAACGGAAGAGATTATGTTTACAATTTTGGCAGAATTACAGCTAGCCGGAAAAACCATTTTAGTTATTAGCCATGATCTAGGAGAAAGTCTCAATAATTATGGTTATTTATTAATGTTAAATAAGGAATTAATTGCTGTAGGTGAGAGACAAGAAGTTCTTAATAAAACCAATATTCATAACTGCTATGGTCACAATCTAGGAATGCTCACTGTCTGATAACACCAATCCTCTAAGAGTTATGATGGTCTTCAGCAAACCTCAGTGACAATTTGCGATGACTGAGTGTAATCTAAGCTAGGTAAATAATTTAGGATTATTATAGAAATAATTTGGAATGCGATTGGCTAACTTACAACATTAATTAACATCCCCAGTATTTTACCAATTTGATTGATATATTATTCAACAGTATCGACATAAATATTTTTATTTTGGAGTTTGAGGAAAAGCCAAACTGTACTGGATGTAACTACACCATAAATGGTGGTGAAAGAGTTACCTTCACGGCATTTTCTTCCCCTGTAGAATCTTTAGAAATTTTATAGTTTTAACCTTTACCTAGAAAATCACTAAAGTCTTCTCTCTAGGATTAGCATCCGCCGATAGGAAAGCCAACCAGTGAAGACCATAACTCCAGAGAAAATTAGCAAAAACTGGAAATGGTCTTGAATCTCTGTTAAGCCTTGACCATCAGCCCACACTTGAATTAATGCCTCATTCATGTGGTAAATAGGATTAAATTGTGCTAAATCCAAAAGTTTTTGAGGAAATAAAGAGGTGGGTAAAAAAGCTCCACCTAAAATCAATAAGGGAACACCAAAAGCCCCGACTAAGGCATTAACATCTTCAGTACGCTTGGCTAATTGAGTGCCCAAAATAAACCCCACTCCCACGTAAGTAATGATGCTTAGTAAAATAATACTTATACCCAGAAAAATAGAGCCGTTGAATTTTGCTCCCCAAATAGATGCGATCGTCCCCACAATCCCCGCTTGAAAAATCCCAATTACACTATGGGCTAAGAAAATTCCGAGAAAATAGGAAAAGCCACTCAAGGGAGAAATAAATAATCTTTTTAGAGTTTGCTGTTCACGTTCTGCGACTACAGTAGCAACACTACCTCCGAGGCAACTAAAAAATAATGCTGCCCCGACTAAGCTGGAGGGAGCAGCATTTTCAAAAGCTTTAGCTAGATCAAAGCCGGGTTGTTCTGCCAAAATATAACCATTAATTAACAAAACAGAAATAGGAAATACTCCCCAAAATACTAAGCTGCGACTCCGGCGCAATAGTTCCGTCAAAATCCGTTGAGCAACCGCAATAGTTTCGTGCCAATATTTCATATTTTAATTCTTTTTCAATTCTGTTTTAATTTTCAGTAGCCCTAGCAACTAATTATTTAAAGAATGGTGTTTGGGATGCTCCCTACCCTAAACGCTATTTTTATCTAGGCACAATCATCTAATCTTCTTCTCGTTGCCATAGAACCAATAGTTCCCAAGGCTTAAAACCTCGATATTGCAAGAAATTAGCAATCTTAGCTTTAGTTTTAGGGTCTAGGTGGTGAAAACTTTCTACTTTATAACGGCGTTTAACTTTCTCTCTTAGTTCATTCCAATTATTAGTATTGGCATCTTCTTCTGCTATAGTTTCCTGCCATATTTCTTCAAATAAATCTCGATCGATCCCTTTTTGATAGCACTTCCGCCAAATCATGGTTTTGCCATACTTACCTTGGGCGGTAGCAATTAGGCTACTAACTAGGCGGCGATCGCTCTGGTAATCATAGCTCTGGACTTTTTCTAGAGCCATAGCAATCTCTAGAGGCAGAAAATCTTTTTCCTGTGCCTTTTTTTGGAGTTCTGCGGCACTGTATTCCCGGCGAGAGAGGAGTCGTAAAAAATATTCATAACATTTCATGGAAGTTACCTAGAGAATAGTATCAAAAAAGTAATAGACTTCTTACTCGCTCCTACATAAAAAATACCAGACTCTTCTATCTCAGCCCTTTCTTCCACCGGAAAAGAGAAGTGAATTTTTTAGTGAACTTTTTTCTTATTCCCTCTTGTAAGGACAGGGGGCTAGGGTGAGGGCTTCCTGTAGACTGGCAGAGTTTATTTCTGGAAATTTCTTAACAATTTTCCTATAAACCAAGATTTTAGGGCATTTAATATGGTAATTAATTAAGTAGAAAATTAGGATTTGTGGATTTAGATGGGGGACTCCTGCTTATGGATGCGGCAATTTTATGGCAACGTTATCAGGACTGGCTATACTATCACGGGGAATTAGAATTTTATCTTGACATTAGCCGGATGCGGTTTCCTGATAGTTTTGTCCAGCAGATGCGGCCGAAATTTGAGCAGGCTTTTCGGGACATGGCTTACTTAGAGGGAGGTGCGATCGCTAACCCCGATGAAAATCGCATGGTGGGTCATTATTGGCTAAGAAATCCCGATCTGGCTCCTAATGCCACCATCAAACAAGAGATTACTAGTACTTTAGAACAAATTACTACTTTCTGTCAGCAAATCCATCAAGGAGAAATCTATCCGGCTCCCCATCAACGCTTTACTGAGGTTCTTTCTGTAGGGATTGGTGGTTCCGCCCTCGGCCCAGAATTTGTGACGGCGGCTCTTGCTCCCTACTCTCCAGCTTTGGCCATTCATTTTATCGATAATACCGACCCAGAGGGAATCGATCGCATTCTGCACCATCTCCAAGGTAAATTAACCAATACCCTAGTCCTGATCATCTCCAAATCCGGCGGCACACCAGAAACCCGTAATGGCATGGTAGAAGTTAAACAAGCTTTTGCCTCTCAAGGGCTAGATTTTGCCCACCACGCCGTAGCCATTACCGGGGCAGATAGCTTGCTAGATAAAATTGCCAAAGCTGAAGGCTGGTTAGCCACGTTCCCTATGTTTGACTGGGTGGGAGGCCGAACCTCAGAATTATCCGCCGTGGGTTTACTTCCCGCTGCCCTCCAGGGGATTGATATTCAGCAAATGCTGACAGGGGCCAAAATGATGGATGATGCCACCCGGATTCCTGACCTCAAATCCAACCCGGCTGCTCTTTTGGCGATGAGTTGGTACTACGCTGGCAATGGTAAAGGCGAGAAAGATATGGTGATCCTCCCCTACAAAGATAGCTTGTTATTGTTTAGCCGCTACCTACAACAGTTGGTAATGGAATCTTTGGGCAAAGAAAAAGATTTAGCTGGAAATACCGTCTATCAAGGCATTGCTGTTTACGGAAATAAAGGCTCCACTGACCAGCACGCCTACGTCCAGCAACTCCGGGAAGGTGTACCAAATTTCTTTATGACCTTTATTGAGGTGTTGATCGATCGGGCGGGTACTTCTCCAGAGGTAGAGCCGGGAGTCACTAGTGGTGATTACCTTGCCGGATTATTATTAGGAACTCGTCAGGCGTTATATGAAAATCAGCGAGACTCCATCACCATCACCATTCCTGAAGTGAATTCCCGCACAGTAGGAGCCTTAATTGCTCTGTACGATCGGGCTGTGGGTTTCTATGCCAGCTTAGTGAATATTAATGCCTACCACCAGCCGGGGGTAGAAGCAGGGAAAAAGGCTGCCGCCACCGTATTAGAAGTTCAAAAACGGGCAGTTGATGCTTTGAAAGCCGCTAATTCTAATCTTTCTCTCGCAGAATTAGCCGAAATGATTGATGCTCCCGATCAGATTGAGACTATCTATCAAATCCTCCGCCATCTTGCCACTAATCGGCGATTAGGAATTCACTTAGAAGGTAATATTGCCCAACCAAGTAGCCTCAAAATTAGTATACTATAATTCTAGCAACCCTACCGTACCGGAAAAATTGGGTGCAAGCTACAGTGATGGGATTCCTTACTTAAGCTAATATATCAATCATAATTAAGCCATCGACTAATCAGCCCTAACCCCCATTAACCCAGATGCCCCTAGTAATTTTAGTTGCTGACGATGATGTGGCAATTCAAGTAGCTGTTTCTGATTATCTAGAAATGGCGGGCTACCGTGCGATCGCCGCAGATAACGGTCGCACTGCTCTTACTCTCCTAGAAAAGTATCACCCCCAACTCCTAATTACTGATATCAATATGCCCCAAATGGATGGCTATCAATTGGTAAGAGAAATTAGAACCAGTCCAGAATATCGCTTGCTGCCCGTAGTCTTTCTGACAGAGCGGGGAAGTACAGTGGAACGGATTCGGGGCTATCAGATGGGGTGTGATGCCTACCTGCCCAAGCCTTTCGAGATGCCAGAGCTAAGTGCCATCCTGCGAAATTTGTTGGAGCGATCGCAACTAATTCAAACCGAATGGCGCTATCAACAATCCCTCAGCAAACCTGCCCAGCCAGAAGTTAAGGTTTCACCCCAAGCTATCATGGCGGCGGATATCAGTATTGAAGTTACCCACCGGGAGCAGGAAGTTCTAGAACTCCTCACCACCGGTTTATCTAATACCGACATTGGGAATAAACTCCATCTTAGTTCTCGCACTGTAGAAAAGTATGTATCTAGCCTGCTGCGAAAAACTACCACCACTAATCGATCGGAACTCCTGCGTTTTGCCCTCCAACATCATCTAGTTAACTAAACATATTTCTAGAATTTATGCTCAAAAATATGCTGATGTGCAAGTCTTGCAAGAGCTGATCTAATTATGAAATATGACCGCTTCAATCGTAAGATATAAGGCAGTGAACGAACCTAGTAAGTCTGGTAGAATAGGAAAGTAATTAAAAATCGCTACTTGCGTATTAAAACATCCCAATTTTAATGAGATGCCGCAGCAGTTTATTTTTATTTATTTGTCAAAATTTATTTGTCAAAAATTTAAAGCACAAGCTCAAAATCCCAGCAATTATTGGGCAATTTTGGGCAATTATTGGGATGAAGAGGGGAGGGAGTGAATAAACCAGATTTTGATGGTGGTATCCGCCTAACTCATCAACACCTTAAGGGTAAAGAGTCAGCCAATAGTAAACAAGCACAGACAGATCTGAGAAAAGCCGATCTCAAAGGAGAAAGTTTCAGGGGCGCAAATCTACACAAGTTAAACCTTGCCAAAGCCAATCTTAGTTATGCCGATCTGATTGAAGCCGACCTCAGCGAAGCCGATCTCAGTGGGGCTAATCTGAATGGGGCATGTCTAAATTTAGCAAATCTCAGTCTGACAAATCTACACTATGCTGACTTGAGTTGGACCAACATGGTAGGTACAGAACTAAGTAAAGCTGATCTCCGGGGAGCAAACCTCAGAAAAGCTAATCTCGTTGGCACTAGTCTAGAAAACGCAAATTTATCAGGGGCAAACCTCAGCGAAGCTGATTTAAGTGGTGCTGACCTAAGCGTGGCTTTTCTCCAAAAAGCAATCTACACAGTCAATACTAAATTTGGTTTTGGTTTTGATCCTAAAGCTGCGGGAGCTTATTTGATCAGTCCCCATGCAGTATTGAATGGGGTAAACCTCAGTGAAGTTGCACTTATCGGTGCTGATCTCCGCTTTTCTGATCTAAAAGGGGTCAATTTGCGTAACTCAGACTTATCGGGGGCAAATTTAGATAATGCTAACTTGACTGGGGCAAACTTGATTGGCGCAGACCTCAGTAAGGCAAAATTACGGGGGGTTATTCTCCAAAAAGCCGTATATAATCAATTCACCATCTTTCCTGAAGGCTTTGATCCCAATCTAGGAGGAGCTTATTTTATTGCCCCTAAAATCCAATTAATGGGGGTAAATTTGGGGGGAATAGACCTCAGCGAGACAGACCTTAGTGAAGTTAATCTGCGGGGTGCAAACCTAGAAGGAGCTAATCTCCGAGATACTGACCTGTCTGGGGCTAATCTCCGCCAAGTTCAACTAACAGAAGCTAATTTGAGTGGAGCAGACCTAAGTAATGCAGATCTAACTAGAGCCGATTTGCACAAAGCAAACTTAAGCGGTACTGATCTACGGGGCAGTGATCTCACCAGAGCCGACTTGAACAA
>JANMHD010000148.1:0-9498 GCA_031374985.1 Coleofasciculaceae cyanobacterium OTE_70_metabat_329
TCCTGAATTTCTAAGTAATAATCATCTTTAAATACATCTTTATACCATTTAGCCACTTCTCTGGCCACATCGGGTTTATTTTGCAAAATAGCTTGGGGAATTTCTCCCCCTAAACAAGCGCTAGTCACAATTAATCCTTCATGGTATTGTTCTAGAACTTCTTTATTAATACAAGGACGGGCAAAAATTCCTTTGCCTTGAAAACCTTGGAGATGGGAAATAGTCGTGATTTTAACTAGGTTTTTGTAGCCTTGGGTATTTTTAGCCAGAACAACTTGATGGAATTTTTTCCCTTTATAGGGTTTACCTAATTCCCAGTTGATAATATACATTTCATTACCAATAATTGGCTTTATATTTTTAGCTCGACAGACTTTGATGAGTTCGATCGCTCCATACATCACTCCATGATCTGTCAAGGCAACAGCAGGCATCCCCAACTCTGCCACTCGATCGATCAACTGAGGTAACTGGGAAGCACCATCTAATAAGCTGTAATCGCTATGAATATGTAAGCCAACAAAATTAGTCATAGAATTAAATAGTCCTACCCAAGGGATTTAACATTTGCTCTACTTGAATTGTCCAGTTCGGGAAGAGGTTCGATCGTACTACTTGATTACCCACAAATTCTTGAGTTAAATAATCCCCATTCTGAAGTAATAAAACCGTGATTTTCTTTTGAAGAGGATCAACAATCCAATATTCAGCAACCCCAGCTTGGGCATATTCCCGTAGTTTAATTTGATAATCTCGTTTAATAGATTCAGGGCTAACTACTTCTACAGCTAATACTGGTGGCGTTGATAAAATAGCACTTACTCCCCAAATTGTTTGGGCTTGTTGGCGGCTAATTAAACAAACATCTGGCTTTCTAGGTTGCTGAGGACGAGTTAGAAACTCTACCCCTCTAGCATAGGCAAATAAATCCAATTTTTGCTGTTGAATAGCTTGGGAAAAATAAGTCAATAAAAAACTAATAATTAACTCATGTTGTCCGGTGGCTGGGGGCATAAAAATTAAATATCCCTCATCAAATTCATAGCGTTGATCTGTCCCGTCATCGTAGGTCAGATACTCCTCTAAAGTCATTTTTCTAGGGATAGTAATTGATCTTTGGGTCATAATTTTTCTCCCTTACCGATATTGTCGTTCTACTCCAAAGCTGGTTTCGCAAGTTGCCAACTAGTTGCTTGCTCGTAGGCATAGGCTACTTGTAAAATTAGGTCTTCTCGCAATACATTACTAATCAACTGAAGACCGATCGGCATTCCTGCTTCATCAAACCCACAAGGAATACTGATCCCCGGTAATCCCGCTAAGTTCACAGGTACGGTCATAAGATCTGCTAAGTACATAGTTAAGGGATCCTTAGTTTTTTCCCCCGTCTTGAAAGCAGTTGTAGGAGCCGTAGGACACACCAAGACATCAACCTTGTCAAAAGCAGCCTCAAAATCTTGTCGGAGTAAGGTTCTAACTTTCTGGGCTTTGAGATAGTAGGCATCGTAGTAACCCGCCGAAAGAGTATAAGTCCCAATCATAATCCGGCGCTTTACTTCTTCCCCGAAGCCCGCCGCCCTAGTTTTGGTATACATATTCATTAGGTTATCTGCTCCCTCAGCCCGGAAGCCATACTTCACCCCATCATAACGGGCTAGGTTTGCCGAAGCCTCGGAGGGAGCAATGATGTAGTAGGCGGGTAAACCATAGCGGAACCGGGGACAGGAGATCACTTGGATTTCGGCACCTAGGTCTTGCAGGACTGCGATCGCCTTCGTCACAGCTTTTTCTACCACTCCATCCAATCCTTCTCCAAAAGTTTCCTTAATCACCCCAATGCGTAACCTGCCCCTAGATTGAAAAGTGGGTTTAAGTAATTTGGCATAGTCGGGTATTTTCACATCTAAACTAGTAGCATCTTGGGGATCATAACCAGCGATCGCCCCTAACATAATTGCCGCATCTTCTACAGTTCTGCCAAACGGCCCAATCTGATCCAAGGAGGAGCCATAGGCTACTAACCCAAACCGAGAAACCAAACCATAGGTAGGCTTCAGCCCCACTATTCCACAAAAAGAAGCAGGCAGGCGAATAGATCCCCCAGTATCTGATCCTAGGGAAACTACAGCCTGTCCCCCCGCCACGGCTGCCGCCGAACCTCCAGAGGAGCCTCCCGGAACCCGACTGAGATCCCAAGGATTGGCAGTAATCTGGTAGGCAGAAGTTTCCGTGGAGCTACCCATCGCAAACTCATCCATATTAGTTTTCCCCACCATCACAGCCCCTCCATCTATCAACTTTTGGGTGACGGTGGATTCGTAGGGCGGCACAAAGTTTTCGAGGATTTTTGAAGCGCAGGTGGTGACAATCCCCTTGGTACACATATTATCTTTAATAGCAATAGGAATCCCCGCCAATAAGCCAATTTCTTCCCCCGCAGCGATCTGGGCATCTACCCGCCGTGCTTGAGCTAGGGCATGTTCTGGAGTTAGGCGCAGGAAACTATGTAATTTTGGCTCTATCTCGGCGGCTCGATCGAGGGCTTCTTGGGCAATTTCTACTGCCGATCGCTCTTTACGGACTAACTGCTGGTGTAACTCACGGATAAATGACATCTAATTAAACCTCTGCCTTACCAAAAATGGCATGAAAAATCTTTACACAAGTATACTATTGTCTAGTCTTGACTATATTTAAGATTAATATCATCAAACCTACCCATGATTCTCCTACTTTAAGGTGTGACCTATGAAAAAAAACTCGATCGCCAAATTACTAACTAGTACAGCTTTAATGCTGGGTTCTCTGATCATTAATCTTGACTCCGCCTCAGCCCGACCTGCTGCCGGAGAACGGGGATTTTGGTGTGACAATGCCACTGGCACTCCCCTAACTTTGTATCAAAATGCGACCGGGGAGGTAGAAACTTGGATTATCTGGCGATCGCCTATATTTAATAATCTGGGCTATACTCCCCAATCCCGCTGTCAAGATGTCAGCCAAAATCTAGAAACCCAGCGCCAAACCGGAAAATTAGGCTTTCTGACTTCCAGCACCCTGAATGGGATGACCGTTATATGTGCCGCTCAAAGCGATGGGGTTTGTGACGGGATTCTCTTTACTGTGAACGATCCTAGTCGGGTAGTTGATGTCTTGGGGCAACTGTTAGCTTTGCGGGAAGGCGTTGCCAATACCCCTCCTCTAGAGCTATAACTCCCTCCCAGTGTACTTTTAGTGTACTTTGATATCCTGAAACTTAAATCTACAGTCCCCTACCCATGTTCAAGATTAGACTTTTCACCTTTGCCACTTGTCTTACCCTAGGCGGAGCATTACTGCCTGCTCTTGCTTTGGAGCTAAGTACTCCCCTGAATAACTCAAAATCAAGTCTCGATCGCTCTGAGGCTAGTCTCCAGAAAACCCGGCCAGAATTTACTCAACCAGACCTACGGAATCCAATTCCTTTGATCAACTCCTCACCAAGCCCCAGTCCTACTTCCAATTCTAGTCCTAGTCCCACGCCTAGTAATAATACCAGTCCTGCTAATAATGCTAATCCGTCATCAATGCCTAATCCTCTGCCTACCGCTGGTACGGGTATTCAAGGTTTAGGCGATCGTCCTATTACCCCTACTATTAATACTCTTCCGGGAGCCAATCGCCCAGAGTTTCGAGTCCCCGATCTGCGTCTTCCCACTTCCCCTTCTCCTACACCCAGTCCAACCCCATCAACCAGTCCAGCCCCATAATTTCTTTAGCAAAATTAGTAAAATCTATGCCTAGAAGTATAACTAAGAGATGGTTCATTTTAAGATGGGGTTGCCAGTTAGGGTTACTGCCTATCCTATTTTCTGCTCCCTATTCCTTGGCGGCCACGCTTCAGCAAGGATCGGCAACCACGACTATAACTACAGAATTATTTGTATCCCCCCTAGTTACTCCAATAACTACGCAAATAATTGCTCAAAATCAGTTTTTTAATCCCAAGTTTGCCGGTTTTGATCAGCAGCCCCGGTTTTGTGACCTACGGCTGGTAAATGGTTGGTTCTATTGGTATCGCCAAGGGCCTAGTGTTTGTATTATAGTCCCCTCCTCTAATCAAGCCGATGCCACTGCTAAAGCTCAGGAACTAGCGGAATCTAGTAATGTAACTCAAGCAGGGATCGGCTATCGTCTCTTTGGAGATCCCTTCTTTTAATCAGTTACTATAAGTTCGCTGGAAACAGATGAAACCCTCATGGCTTTATTGCCAAATTAGGGTAGTGGTGAATAGGTAATGTTCAGGCTCGAAGCAAGGCATTGTAGTGATGCACGAAATTCCAAACTGCACCACAGTTCGACTTGGCTCACTATAAAATATGGTTCTCTAACTTCTTGGAAAACGATAAGGTTTTACGTACCAATCTTCCTACTCTCTGTCTCAACGTGTTGTTGAATCTTTCTATGTAGCTGGTTTTACCTGTTTCCTTTCCTACCACCTTGTGACGCTTGCTTGGCAATACCTGAGCATAAGCCTCCCAGAAATCTGTGTAGCACACTGCACATTGACGATACACAGAAGGTAAGGATTGCCATAGCTTCTTGGCGGAACTTCGACAACGGTCTCCAATCCACACTCCTACAATTTCACGAGTGTCAGCATCTAGTGCTAACCAAATCCACTGCTTATTTTGTTTCTTACCCACGAAAGACCACATCTCATCTAACTGCATAATTAGTTTGCCAGTTTTTTTTAGTAACTTTTACTTCTTGGGTTATCTGAGCATACTTTTTGTTGACGTAGAATTGCAGCCATCGCTTAGACACGCCTGTGACTCTAGCAATTGCAGCCAAGGCTAGACGCTCTAGTAATAACTTATCGACTAGGATTCGGGTAGCTTCATCAATTGGTTGTCGGGTGGGATTTTCCACAAACTGTCTGCCACATTCTTGGCATCGGAATCTTGGTCACTGAGCCGAGCCGAAGTGTGGTTTACCGTAGTGTGTCAGACCATATTTGATGATTTGAGTTGACTCACATTGAGGACAGTTCATAAAAAACAGCTCCTAAAAATAGGTAGGATGACTATGGTTTCTATTTTAAAGTCTTGACATTACTATTCATCACTACTAATCAGCCTTGCCCCCGATGCATGGCTAAATTGGGTTACTGGTTTGACTGGAGCGATCGCTAGAGAGATGCTATCCTCAGATTTCCAATGGCTGAACCGAGAAGGCGATGTCCTGCAAAAAGCCTTCCATCCCGATCTAGGGGAATTTCTCACTCTAACAGAAGTACAGTTACGCCCTGATCCTCGTATCCCAAAGCGAGTTAGAGCTTATACGGCTCTAGCCGAAGAACGTTATAATCTTCCAGTTTATCCAGTGGTAGTAAATATTTTGCCCCCTTCTAGAAAAGTAGACCCAAGTATTAATAGCTACTCATATGAAATTTTGGGGTTACAAATTAGACAAGATTATTGAGTCATTAATCTCTGGGAAATTGACGCTGAAATTGTCTTACAACAACCCCTAATTACCTTGCTGCCTTTCGTGCCAATCCTTCGGGGTGGTGGACAGGAATCTATGTTGCAACGAGCAGTGATTCTTCTTCGAGAGCAAGAACCCCTGAGAGAACTTGAACCTTTACTGGCATTCTTTGCGGGTTTTGTGCTAGAAACACAAGTAATACAACAAATTATGAGGTGGGATATGACTGTACTTAGAGAGTCTCCTTGGTATAACCAATTTTTGGAAGAAGGCTTACAACAAGGCTTACAACAGGGGCAACTAGAATTAGTTAACCGTTTGTTAAATAAAAGGTTAGGAGCAATTTCTTGGACTCTGCAAGCTAAAGTTACGGATTTACCGCTGGAGAAGTTACAAAATCTGGGAGAAGCTTTATTAGATATGCAAAGTATGACTGATCTAGAAAGTTGGTTAGATAATTCTGGTAGTTAATAAGTTTTTGAATTATAGTATTCACTTTTGTTAATCGCTTTTTCTTCTAAAGCTAAACATTCTTCTAGAGATATAGTTGCTTTTTGTAATTTATAATTTTCTTTTAATGACTATTTTTTCTTAGATTTGCATTCTTATCTTCACACATCAAATAACATTTGGGTCATGTAGTTTTCTGCCCATTCTTGACCGAAGGCCTTTTCTAAGACTCGGCGAGTTTTATCATTTTGTTGTTGCTTATAACAGTAATATTGTTGACCGGGAAGATAGGTATTAATTGATTCTGGTCTACTCTGGATAGCTTGGGTACAGTGGATTGCCAAATATTGATCTACCCTTGCTAGAAAATCTACTTCTTCTATAGGGTTACTAGGTCGAATAAATAAGCAGAAAGGGGAAAAAATATCACCCCACTCAGGAATTGACCGGACTTGACTAAAATTATGGGTTGGTAAATCCTGAAGTTCTGAACTGTAGCCTGTGGGTAAGGTACGATCGCTTGCCACAGGGGATAGATCAATAATGGCGGCACTAATTCCTCCTTTAGTACTACCCACTAAATCTGCCCCAAAGATGGGCAAACCATACTCTGCACGGGGAAACATCACACAGTGGAGAATATCTAGATTATTACCTACCTGAGCTAGTTCTAGGTGTAATTTACGAAATTGGGGGGTTTGGTAGCAGACATTTTCAATAACTAATCTTTCTCCTTCCAATTTACCTTCTACATATCCTAGTCCTTCGGGAATTTGATAGGGCGAAAGGTCTAGATATTTATGCCAAGCAGCTTCGATCGCTTCTGCCATACGTTGAATAAGGGGATGTTGATGCGATCTTAGGGATGACGCAGCCGCAGAGGAATGATCACTAGACATAGAACTCCAGAGGTTTTTAATAGAAAATTTTCCTAGACTAATGGAGAATATATTAACAGCCTGTTAAATTAAGTATAGAAACAGATAAAAAACTTAAATTTATAACTTTATGGGTAAGAGCCTGATGATTGTGGGGACAAATTTGGGAGTAGGAAAGAGCATACTAGCTCGATCGCTTACTGCCTATGTCCAGACTTACCATCCCCACCGGAGCATCAGTACCCTAAAAATAATCGAAACTGGGACTCCTACTCCTATCACCAATGCCCCAATCCATTTTACTGCTCCCCTAGCTCCCCCCTTAGCTGCTATTCAAGCAGAACAAAATATAGATATGGGTAAACTTTGGCAAGTCTATAGTGACCACCAAAAAAAAACCGATTTATTGTTAGTAGAAGGATGGGGTGGCCTAGGGGATGGCATAACTTGGGAAATTACTGGGGCAGACTTGGCACAGGATTGGCGAGTCCCGGTGGTTTTAGTTATCCCGATTAGCGGGGGAGCGATCAGTACAGCAGTGGCTTATGCTGCTTTAGCAAAAACCCGCCAACTAAAATTAGTAGGAATTATTTTTAACTGTTTGCAATCCTATCGTACTGCTAGATTAGAGGAACTCTGTCCGATCGATTTAATTCAATCTCTAACCCAAGTCCCCGTTTTGGGTATTTTGCCCTACCTATTAAACCTAGAAGATGAGAGCAAACTGATACAGATTATTAGTAACTTGGATTTAGAAAGATTGCTGCCCTATCTTTAATTGAGAGAAGGTAAAGAAGATTATCTTGAGATTACTTTCTTGCATCCCTATCCAAAATTTCATAACTTTCTTTCATTCTCTACCTCCTCCTATTTCTCTGTACCTCTCAGTATATCTCCTATATTTTCTGCCACCAAACATAACCATGCTTTCTACCCTACCCCAAAACCCTGCCCAGACCCTCGATTTTTCTCAAGTCCGTCTCCAAATTCGGGGACTCCAACCCCAACTAGTAACATGGCGCCGCCAGATCCATCAAAAGCCAGAACTGGGTTTTCAGGAAAAAATCACCGCAGAATTTATTAGCCAAAAATTGCGATCATGGGGCATCCCCCATCAAGCCGAGATCGCCCATACTGGAATTGTTGCCACCCTTGAGGGTAAGAAATTTAGTAATCGGTCTCATTCTCCAGTCTTAGCTATTCGGGCAGATATGGATGCCCTGCCAGTCCAAGAAGAAAATGAAGTAGATTATAAATCTGAGCATCCGGGGTTGATGCACGCCTGTGGTCATGATGGTCATGTGGCGATCGCTCTAGGTACGGCCTACCATCTAGCTCGTCATCCCGAAACCTTCGCTGGCACAGTGAAAATTATCTTCCAACCCGCAGAAGAAGGCCCTGGGGGGGCAAAGCCAATGATTGGTGCTGGAGTTTTAGAGAATCCTAATGTAGATGCCATTATTGGTTTACATCTATGGAATAATCTGCCCGTCGGTACTGTAGGGGTGCGGGCTGGAGCCTTGATGGCAGCGGTGGAGAAATTTGATTGTGTAATCAAAGGCAAAGGCGGTCATGGAGCTATGCCTCATCAAACTATTGATCCCATACTGGTAGCTGCCCAAGTAGTAACAACTCTCCAAACTATTGTGGCTAGGAATATTGACCCGATCGAGGCGGCGGTAGTTACTGTAGGTTCTCTCCATGCCGGGACGACAGATAATGTGATTCCTCATCACGCAGAGATGATGGGAACAGTCCGTTATTTTCATCCCCAGTATGCGGGCTATTTCCGGCAACGTATTGAACAAATCATTCAAGGTATCTGCCTCAGCCACGGAGCTAGTTATGAATTTACCTATCAGGAATTTTATCCCCCAGTAATTAACCACCCAGAAATTACAGAGTTAGTTAGAAGTGTTGCCTTAGAAGTCATAGAGACTCCTGTAGGCATTGTCCCAGAATGTCAAACTATGGGTGGCGAAGATATGTCTTTCTTTTTGCAGGCTATTCCGGGTTGTTACTTTTTCCTAGGGGCGGCCAATGAGTCCAAAAAACTCAACCTTCCCCACCATCATCCCTGTTTTGATTTTGATGAAACGGTTTTAGCCGTGGGAGTAGAAATTTTTACTCGATGTGTGGAGAAGTTCTGCTATTAAGTAAAACCCCCTGAATGCCCGGCTCAGTTCGACTACGCTCACTGAGCGAAGCCGAAGTGACTAAAGCCAAATGTCTTTGCCAAGGGGGACATAGGGATCAAATAAAAAATTTAATTTTGATTTTATGGATTTTCAAAATTTATCTGCTGAAGATATCGATCGCATCGTAGAAATGGCTTGGGAAGACCGCACCAGCTTTGATATTATTTATCAGCAGTTTGGGATTTCTGAGGCAGAAGTAATTAAGATCATGCGAAGCTCTATGAAGCGATCGTCTTTTTTGATGTGGCGGGAACGAGTACGGGGCAGAAAAACTAAACATGCCCTGACTTCTCCAGCCCAGAGATTCAAGTGCGATCGCCAAGATAAGCCCAAGTAAATTAACCATAGTCGGGGTTTAGGTGGGACACATGGCAACTTTGATCACTCGGCGATGCTTCATATCCTGAAATACAGCCTCTAGATCAACCAAGGGACGACGATCACTAATTAATAATTCAAAAGGTAATAAACCACTAGAGAGAAGAGAAAGGGCATTGCGAACA
>JANMHD010000150.1:0-13663 GCA_031374985.1 Coleofasciculaceae cyanobacterium OTE_70_metabat_329
TGCAAATAGCGCTGTTGATAAACTCGAATAACATCTGCTACATCAGGGATTTCCAAGAGGGCTGTAGTGAGGTCATGGCGGGGATGCTCAATAATTACTTCGTGGGCGCCGACTCCAGAGATCGATCGATGACTACCCTGACTATGGCGAATTCTCTCTCCAGTAGGGGAAAGGGCAGAATATTTATTCAGTACCGCCCGCACCCGCCAGCCTCGATCGTCACTCCAGCAGAGGGTTTCTTCTCCAGTGCTATTCTCATTTCCTAGGCAGAAGGGGCAATCAGGACGGTGAGCAGGCAAAGAGATTTTTCGCTGGTTTTCTAGTCCATATTCGTAGGGACGCTTCGCCCGTTCTGGAGCAATAATTACCCAATCCCTAGTAATAATATTTTGTCGTAGTTCTGACATCATGTCTCCTGCTGAGGACTACTCCATTAGCAACATTATTAACAATAAGTAATATTTTCGAGGACTCGATCGGGGCGGAGGTTTCTAGCGTGGCGGAGGTAGGGGTGATAGATTTTTAAGTCTGGACAAGGAGTATTAAAGTGAATCAGAAACCGAATACAGCGCTCTAAGCTACCGGGAACCTGCATTTGCTGCACATCTAACAGGATAATATCTTGCCAGTTAGGCCGCTGCCGGGCGATCGCCGCCGGAAAAATTGCATCCAGATCCCTAGTAGTTGTAAACATCACACTCACAATCTCTTGGTGGTCAAGCTGGTTATAGGTTTCCAGTTCATCTAATAGTTCTGTTACTGCCTCAGTAATTGCTGGTATGGTATTCGCCGTCGCCGTGGTTGCGCCCCGAATTGCTTTGACTCGCCAATTCACACTTTATCCCCCCTCAAGTTTATTTCTAGTTGCTATGTTTCTAGTTAAAATTTTTGATCCTTTTGGAATCCTGTAACAAAATGGTGTACAGCGATATTCACTCTACACCAGTATATTTTGCTTATTAGTAAATACCTAGGGGCGATATAACCATAGGGGCTGCCCCGCCGTAATTACTTCAAACTGGAGCCAGTGCATTCCGGCTGCAAAAGTTGCGCCTCCCCCCAGAAAACGATTTAAGAAAGGCTTACGTTCCTCAAAGTTATAACACTGAGTTTTCTCAGGATCAAGACCAACTAGTTCGGCTGTCCAGCGGCGGGCATCTTCTTCAGTTCCCAAGCGATCGACCACTCCCAAAGCAAGGGCCTGTTCCCCAGTGAAAATTCTGCCATCAGCAAAGGTTTTGACGGTTTCTACAGGCAATTTCCGGGCATCGGCTACGGTTTGGACAAATTGAAGGTAACTACTATCTATTAATTGCTGGAGAATGACTTCCTCTGGTTCGGTAAGTTGGCGATCGAAAGCCAAAATATCCTTATAGGGACCTGATTTAATCACCTTAAAAGATACCCCCACCTTATCCAGCAAACGCTCTAGATTATTACCCCGCAAGATCACCCCAATACTGCCAGTGATCGTCCCCGGATTAGCTACAATATGCTCTGCCCCCATGCCAATATATACACCACCAGAGGCAGAAATATTCCCAAAACTAGCAACTATCTTGACATTCTTTGTTTGCAATCGTTTTAAGGCACTATAGATTTCTTGGGAGTCGCCTACGGTTCCACCGGGACTATCGATTCGCAGTAATAAAGCTGGAAATTTCTTTTCTTCTACAGTCTTCAGGTACTCCAAAACCTTTTTGCGAGTTTCTCCAAAGATTGCCCCATTGACCTCAATTCGCGCAATTTGCTTCCGAAATCTTGGTCTAAAAAACCATGCCATAATTTTTTTGCTATTAATTTGCTACTGAATGTTATCTACTATTCTATAGCAATTCCTGTTGATCCCTAGGCTAGTTGGCTAGGAGCGCCATGTAATCAGGCTACCGATCGCTTCTGTCGTTAGAGGGATAAAATCCTTTGCCGAGAGCATCCTAGTGATGGAATCTTCTCCCAAGCCTTCAATATTGCCATCATAAAGAACTAACCCCTGATTATTCACCACAAACACCTCTGGGGTAACTTGCGCCTGAAAACCAAGGGCTACTTCTTGGGTAGGATCCCATAGGTAGGGAAAATTTAGCTGCATTTCTTGAGCAAAGGTTTGCATTTTCTCAAAGTTCTCCTCTGGTGCTTGGTGGCTATCATTGGCATTAATGCCTACTACCGTCAAAGCAGATAATTTAGAGAATTTTGCCTGAATTTCTTTTAGCCTAGGAAGCTGCGATCGCACGATCGGGCAGCAATTCGATAGAAATACGACACAGACTAACTTATAGGCGTGTAAATACTTAGATAAGTGGTGAACCTCCCTATCTACCCCGGGTATTTCAAAATCGGGAGCATAATTACCCACAGAGGAATGGAAGGTTGCGGTGAGAGCCATGAGTTTACTCTAAATTTACTTAAGGAAATAAAGTTGTGGAAAAAGCCCGAATAAATTACTTAATGCCAACCTTGGGCTAAAGCCTGATATCCTACCAGTTTATAAGCTAACTTAGCGGCTGTAAACTGGGAAACTACGGAATCAACAATGGGAGCCAATTCCATAATATCGCTACCGATGACTTCGTAATCCTTAAATAAGCGCCGGAGCATCGTCAAAAAAGCAAACCAACTCAGTCCGCCGGGTTCTGGTGTACCTACCCCAGGGATGAGAGTGGGATCGATGCCATCAAGGTCAATAGTGAGAAAGACTTTCTTGGTAGTGATGTTAGCAAATACTTTTTCCATCCAGTCGGGCTGGCTTGCAATATCCCGCGCCCAGATGATGGGTAATTGCTTGGCTTTAATTAGTTCTGCTTCCTCTTTACAAACGCTGCGAATCCCAATTTGAACCGTAGGCAAGCCCATATCTACTACCCGACGCATCACACAGGCATGATTATAGATGGAACCTTCGTACTCGTGGCGCAGGTCACCGTGGGCATCAATCTGAACTACGGTAAAAGGCTCCTGATGGGCTTCTAGGTATGCTTCGACGATCGGTCCAGTAATACTATGCTCTCCCCCCAGGGCAATTACAAACTTCCCATCAGCAATTAACTTAGCCACAGTCTCCTTAGTCACGGCTAACATAGTGGTATCAGGGACAGCTTGACTCCGGGTATCAGCGATCGCCTCATGGGTATGGATTGCCACTTCTAGACCAATTTCCCGCTCTAACTCATCATCATAAATTTCTACCTGATGGGAAGCGGTAAGTAATTCCTCTGGGCCAAATTGACATCCTTGCCGATAGGTGGTGGTGGCTTCGTAGGGAATGGGCAGGATCACCACTTGAGCATCTTCGTAGGTTGCTTGGAGGTCATCCCCCAAAAAGGGAACTAATTCAGGGACTACTTTGGTTGTTGCTGTAGGGGTTGGGGCGGAAAGTATAGACATTACGAATGGGGGGTTACAATTAAAACTATTATGCCTCAACTAATTTATCATTTTTCGGTGATGCTAAAGAAGGTAAGGATATCCTTACCAAACATCATGACCCTAGGATTACCATGATCTTGACTGATGACCTATTACTCAACTACAAACGTTGTCAACGGCGGGCATTTCTCGATATCTATGGCAGCCCAGCGGCACAGGATCAAGTCCAAGATTTTTTGCTGAAACTCAGGCAAGAGAGTCGATCGTTCCAAAAGGCTTTCTTAGCCGATCTATCCCCTGTGCAAGTCCAGTATCCCCGAGGAGATACTGCTCAAGGGTTTGCAGCAACTCTAGAATTGATGGAACAGGGTATTCCCTACATTGTGGGGGGAGTATTGCAAGGTGTCCATAGTTCGGGGGCAGCCTTAGTTGCCTATCCTGATGTGCTGGTACGGCGGGAGGGAGATGTGCCAGAAATGTGGTACTACGCCCCCATGAATATTAAATTAGGTAAGCGTCCGAAATCTGAATATCAGGTGGTGACTAGCTATCAGGCAATTTTATTAGAGCAAATTCAAGGGATAGTTCCCGATCGAGCTTGGTTAATTCTGCGGGGAAGATCGCCCTACCTAGTGGATTTAGCTAAGTGGATACCAGTAACTCAGCAAATAGTTGGGGAATGTATTCAAACCCTCAGTCAGGAGGTTGCCCCGGATTTATTTATTTCTCGGCAACGCTGTAGTCTTTGTCATTGGTACAAAAGTTGCTATGTCCAAGCTCAGACCGAAAATCATCTATCTCTACTGGCGGGGGTGACACCCAATCGCTACCAGCAGTTAAAAACCCTAGGACTGACTACCAAAGAAGCGATCGCTCAAGTCCCAATTCCCCATCTCGAATCCTTAATGGGTGGGTCGATCGCTACAACCTTGATCCGGCAAGCTCAGTCCATGGTAACAAATCAAGCTATTTTACGTAGGTTGCCCCCTCAGGCTTTTCCGGTGAGTCCTGTAGAGTTATATTTTGATATTGAAGCAGAGCCGGAGTTGCATTTAGATTACCTATTGGGAGTATTGGTGGTGGATAAGGTTGCCCAAACTAAGGAATTTTATTCTTTTCTTGCCGAAGCTCCAGACCAAGAGGTTCTAATTTGGCAGCAATTTCTGGAATTAGTCCATCGCTATCCCCAAGCTCCTATCTATCATTTTTCGGACTATGAAGTGGAAACTGTCACCAGATTGGCGCACCTCTACGGCATCACAGGGGGGACTTTGGGGGCTTTGCGATCGAGATTTATTGACCTACATACCCTAGTTACGGGGACTGTAACTTTACCTGTGGAAGGTTATTCCCTGAAACAAGTGGCCAAATGGCTGGGGTTTTCTTGGCGAGATGCGGAGATCACGGGGGCAGATTGTGTTTGTCTCTACGATCAATGGTTGGCGAGGGGCGATCGAACTCTTCTGGATCAGGTAATTCGCTACAACGAAGATGATTGTCTGGCCACCCATTGTCTTAAGGATTGGCTAGAAAAGTTTTGGCAGGTTAGCTAAATTGTTGGGCGTAGTACCTAGCATACCTGCCCTCTTGAGCCAACAGTTCCTCATGGGTTCCTGATTCCACAATTTGCCCCTGCTCTACTACCAAAATTCGAGTAGCCCGGCGGACAGTAGCTAGGCGGTGGGCAATGATAAATACCGTGCGATCGTGCATTACCCGTTCTAGAGCTTCTTGCACGAGAGCCTCAGATTCAGAATCTAGGGCGGAAGTAGCTTCATCTAAAACTAGAATGCGGGGATTATGCAGAATAGCCCGGGCGATCGCAATCCGTTGTTTTTGTCCCCCCGAAAGATTCACACCCCTTTCCCCGACCCATGTTTGGTAGCCTTGGGTAAATTGGCTAATAAATTGGTGAGCATTAGCAATTTTCGCTGCCGCTTCTACTTCAGCAAGATTAAATTGGGCTTGACCAAAGGCAATATTTTGGGCGATCGTCCCAGAAAATAAAGTAGTTTCCTGGGGTACAATCCCCATCTGGCGGCGCAAACTCTTCAGGGTGACCTCTTGAATATCTATGCCATCAATTAGCACTGATCCCGTTTGGGGATCGTAGAAACGAAATAGGAGATTAACCAAGGTAGTTTTCCCTGCACCTGATGCTCCCACCAAGGCAATTACCTCCCCCGGCAGCACTAATAGATCTAACTCCTTTAGGACTGATTTACCGGATTCGTAGGCAAAACTAACCTGCTGATATTCAACTCTGCCAGTGACGGTGGGTAATGCCTGGGCATGGGGTTTTTCCGTAACCGTGGGTTGAATTGCCAATAGTTCAAAGATGCGATCGACCGAGGCTTCTACTTGCTTAATTTCGTTGTAATTAATAGTTAAATGGCTAATGGGATCAATTAAGAAACCAACCCCTGCAATGTAGCTCATAAACTCCGTAGCAGTCAGGTTCTGATTGGCAATCTGCCAAGCCCCTAGGAATAGTAAAAATAAAATTGACAGGGCATAGAGAAAACCAATTACCGGAAACTGGATCGCTTTGAGGTATTCTGCCGCATACCGAGACTGCCGATTTGCCTCTGCCTCGACTCGGAAGCGTTCAATTTCATAATCCTCGGCTGCAAAAGCCTGTACTAACCTAATCCCGCTAAATACTTCCGTGAGGAGGGAAGAAATATTAGAAACCCCGGTTTGGCTGCGGCGAGAAAATTTTAATAACTGCTCACCAAACCAGCCAATTAAAAATGCCATGAGGGGGGCGACAATCAAGGTGGCTAAGGTTAGTTGCCAGTTGAGATAGATCATGTAGCCCAAAACTACGATCAACTGCAAAACACAGGGTGTAAAATCATGGAATATCTTATTAACCACTTCCCCAATACGATCGATATCTTCGGTTAATCTATAGGTTAAATCTCCCGTTTGGGTAGTTTCAAAATAGCTCAAGTTTAAGCGCTGGAGATGGGCATAGACTTTCTGGCGCAAATCTAAAGTGATCGCTAAAGAGGCTTTGGCCATCAAAGAATCTTGCCCATACTGCATAATTTTTTGCAATAGGAACATCAAGGCTGTTAAACCCGCCGCCTCTGCTAGTCCCTGCAAATTTCCAGAGCCAATATGTCCCCCCAGAATCCCCACCAGTTTCATGAGAATAGGCCAAAAAATTGTAAACCCGATCGTACAGGCAAAAGCCCGAACAATCACCGGAGTTTGGGGACGGAGGTAGGGTAGCAGCAGCCAGTAGCTGGCACGATGATTAGATTTATACGGGCTATTCAAGCGATCGTCTTCCTTGGGTAGTAAGTTCTGTTTTATAAATTCTGTTCTATTTGACGCTACCAGTTTTTGGCATCAGCATAATCTAGATATATTATCCTCAATGCCTGCAATTAGTACCTATAATTGGGATTGATAGTTAAGTTAGCTATAGAATTATGCAAAGGGTAAATATTAATTGGTCGAGGCGTAGGGCTTTGCACCCTTCTAATGTAGTGTTAAGGGAAAAACTTGTTCAAGTCTTGAGCTAGGGAAGTTAATAATTGGGATTGTGTAAGGAGAAAATTAGGAATGTCAGGGAAAATATTACTGGTGGATGATGAGCCGGGATTGCGGCAGGCGGTACAAGAATACCTCCAAGAGAGTGGCTTTGGGGTGACAGTGGCAGGAAATGCTACCGATGCTTGGGGGCTATTGCAGCAGGAAACTCCAGATTTAATCATCTCAGATATTATGATGCCCCAAGTAGATGGCTATGCGTTTCTGAAGCAACTCCGGGCTGATAGCCGCTTTAGTAATTTACCGGTAGTTTTCCTTACGGCACGGGGGATGACGAGCGATCGTATTCTTGGTTATCAAGCTGGGTGTGATGCCTATCTGGCTAAACCTTTTGACCCGGATGAATTGGTGGCCTTAGTAGAAAATTTGCTCGATCGGCGCATTGCTGTCACGGCCACCAAAGATAGCAATGAGCAACTAGAAGATATTGCCAAACAAGTTGCCGAAATTCGCAGCCTCCTGAACCAAAAAAGTGGCATTGTTACCACCCCTAGCCCTATCCGTATCGACCTCACTCCTAGGGAGCAGAGTGTCTTGGATTTGGTAACTCAAGGCTTGATGAACAAAGAAATTGCCCGCCAGCTAGAAACTAGTGTTCGTAATGTGGAAAAATACGTTTCTCGCTTATTTGGCAATACTGGCACCAATAGCCGTACAGAATTAGTCCGCTACGCCCTAGAGCATGGTCTAACTAATTAACTTAACGTGAGTTCGGGATTAAGATATCTTCCTGATACCATTTTACGAAAACCCTAACCCTTATCGCTGGCTGAGCGTAGTCGAAGCCAAAACCCCACTACAAATCTTTGATGGCTTATCTTCATTTGTACCGGAAATGTTCCCTTCGATTACTTCGACTACGCTCAGTACAAGTCCGCTCAGGGAACTTCTCTAGGCTTAGGTTCAGGGCTTTTGCTTAAACAGAACTCACGTTAGCTTATACCCTGGACGTAGGCTCGGACTTGGAGATCAATCCCGGTGATCGCTGTTCCCACCACCACGGCATAGGCACCTAGCTTGATAGCTTCTTGACACATAGCGATCGAAGCCAAACCCCCCTCGCAGATTAGGGGAACTTCCAGTTTTTCTACCATAGCTTCCAAGAGATCAAAGCCCGGTGGAGTTTGGTGTTTCGTTGCCTCTGTATAACCGTAGAGGGTTGTGCCTACCAGGTCTGCCCCGGCGGTAACTGCTGCGATCGCTGCTTCGAGACTATCTACATCTGCCATGACAAGTTTTCCCGTATCTGTATGAATTTTTTCAATAATATCCCCCAGTTTTTCTCCTCTAGGCCGGGGGCGCAGAGTTGCATCGATCGCCACAATATCACTGCCTGCCTTTGCCACAGCGATCGCCTCTACAGAGGTAGGAGTAATATAAACCTCACTATCCTCAAACTGCCGTTTCCATAGGCCAATAATCGGCACATCTACCTGTTCTCGGACTGCCCAAATATGATCGGTACTCTCAATCCTTACCCCCACAGCCCCCTGATTTACCGCCGCCTTGGCCATAGCCGCAATGATACTAGGGTTAGATAAGGGAGAGTCGGCCGGAGCTTGACAAGAAACAATTAAGCCATGATGGAGTTGTTGCAACATATTTGATATTTTTTTGATATTTTTTTGATACCTTAAAAGTTTGATACCTTAAAAGCATGAACTATTCAGAAATATTAGATTTTTGGTTTGGTACACCCGATAGCTCAGAATATGGACATTCCCGGAGTCAATGGTTTACCAAGAATCCAGAATTTGACCAACAAATGCGATCGCTCTTTTTACCCCACTATCAGCTTGCCTCTAGGAGAGAGTTAGATAGCTGGAAAGATCAGCCCTTAAGTTGTTTGGCCTTGATAATTTTACTTGATCAATTCCCCCGCAATGTATTTCGAGGGACACCGCAATCTTTTGCTACTGATAACTTGGCTCTGCAATTCGCTGAAGGGGCGATCGCTCAGGGCTTTGACCAGCAATTGCTCTCAGTTCAACGTTGGTTTATCTATCTTCCTCTAGAACATGATGAAAACTTGGTAAATCAAGAGCGATCGGTAGAACTATTTGCCGATTTCAAAGATGATCCTGAAGGTGGCAATACCTACGAATACGCAATTCGCCACCGAGATGTAATTGCCCAATTTGGCAGGTTTCCCCATCGCAATATAATTCTAGGCAGAAAAAGTACCCCAGCCGAGATCGAGTTTCTCCAACAGCCGGGGTCTAGTTTTTAAGCACGGGATTTTTCTATTTTAAGGTTGCTGCTGTCTGCCCAAAGAGAATTTTTCTGCTTTCTTCAGTCATAGCTGGTGGATTATTAAAGGCTTTAGCTTGCTCATAAGCCCGGACTACGGCGGGACGATCGCCCATTCTTTGGAACCAAGCTTGGAGATGAGGAAAGTCTTCGATGGTTTGTTGTTGGGTTTTGTAAGGAACAATCCACGGATAGGCTGCCATATCAGCGATCGAATATTCTCCCGCAATATAATCTTTATCTGCTAGTTGCCGATCGAGGACTCCGTAGAGGCGATTAGTTTCCTTGACATAGCGATCGATAGCGTAGGGAATTTTTTCCGGGGCGTACTGAGAAAAGTGATGGTTTTGCCCTGCCATAGGTCCTAGACCGCCCATTTGCCAGAAGAGCCATTCCATGACGGTTTTGCGATCGCGCAGGCCGGCGGGTAAGAATTTTCCAGTTTTCTCCACTAGATATTGCAAAATTGCCCCAGACTCAAATATAGAGATGGGTTCTCCGCCATCGGTGGGGGAGCGATCGATAATGGCTGGCATCCGATTATTGGGGGCAATCTTTAGGAAATCGGGCTGGAATTGCTCTCCTGCGGCAATATTCACGGGGTGAATTTCATATTCTAGGGCTGCTTCTTCAAGAAAGATAGTGATTTTATGCCCGTTAGGGGTAGGCCAATAGTAGAGTTCAATCATAAATTTTGGAAGGGGGTAGATTTGTCCAAGGCTTGGTATTGACTTTAGCCGATTTTAAATTGTGGGAATACTACATTATAGGTAATTAAGGCGTAGTAGTCTTTAGCTCTAGTAAATTCGTACCTTCAAAAGCTTTGATAGTGTTAGCACCATACTTTGCCCGAAATTTATTAATAAAACTATCAGAAGGATTAAACAAATAAATATTACTAAATCCTTGGGGGATCTCTGGTAAATCTGGAGTGAGAACTAACAGAAATTTAGTTTGTTGATTAACTCTATAACTGAGGGCGATCGCATCACCAAAGTTAGTACCATATAAATTGGAAATCACCAAAGGTTTGGTTACTTTATTAGTCACTTCTCCTATTCTAAAAACATTAATAGCAAGAAAACTTTTATTCCACCAATAACTATGTTGAGAACTAATTACGCAGGAAAGAATGCTCAGACTAATTATTGCAATAAAAGCTCCTTGCCAAAGGCGTTGTTTTATTATCATGCCTTGATTAATTTGCTGTGTGATTAGGTGAGCAAATAGATAAGCAATAATAATTGGTATAGTCACATGCCAAGGTGCAAAATATCGGCCTACCTGAGAGCGAATACCACCCATAATTATATCTGGGATAATCAGATAAAGCACTGGAAGAAGTAATAAGCAAATTAATAAAAGCCAAATTCTCGACTCAGTAGTTTTGATTAAGATATAAGTTGCATAAGCAAGTAATAAAGTATAAGCTATAGAGAAAATATAGTATTTAGGATGTCTAATATCCCAGAAATCATTAAAAATATCGACAAATATTATACTGATATGTAAGCTCCAATATTGAATATATAAACCCCAATATTGAATTATAGATTCTGAGGAACTTGAATTAATACCAGACCAAGCATTAGATTCATAAATAATATTTCTATGCTTGATCATAATCCGTATCCAAGGAGCAAATAAAGCCAGACTAATCAACCCAGCAAGGAAATGTCTGATTGTGATTTGAGTGGGCTTAAATTTATTTTCAATTAAGGTATATATTACCTGTCCGATCGCTACAGGAATAGTAAAGATTGATGTATAGTAGTTGGCAGCCAGACAAAGACTATAAATTGCCCAACTCCTAATATTGTTGTGGCGGATAGCAAGAAGAAAGGTTAGATTTCCTAACAAAATCATTACTATACACAGTCCATATTCTCTAGCTTCCTGAGCATAGAGGACTTGAAAGGGAGAAATGGCAAAGAAAATCACCGCCAACCAAGCTACTAAACTGGAGTGAAATAATTCCCAACATAACCCATAGGCTAAGGGTAAAACTAACAAGCTAATTAGGACAGAGGGAGTTCTAAGATTAGCAACCGAATCACCGAAGATCTGTACCCAGATTCTAGTTACTATGTAGTAAAGCGGTGGATGGTGAGGGTCATCTGTGACTAGGGAAATAGCTGTATCGATAATATTTTTGCTGGGATCGATTTTCTGAATTTTTTGTAAAGTTCCTACATTAATAACTTGACCAGTAATTTGTGCTACAGCTTCACGGAAGTCATAACCAGAAATGCGTAGGCCTGTATAGACTTCATCGTGCCAAAAAACCTTCCGATCAATATTCATAAAACGGAAGATAAATCCTAGAATTAATATGACAATTACTAGAGGACGCAACCATAGGGGAGGTAGTAAGAATCTAGGCATAATACTCAGGATTATTTTGGTTAATTAATAGTCTTAATGCATTCTTGAATGAGGAGAGAAATTTTTATTCTTGTGATGCGATCGCTTTAGTGGTTAGGGTAAGATTAAGCTTAATTCTACTGTGAAAAACAAAAACGTTGAAAAATAAACAGGACTTGCCTATATTTGGCATTATCTACTCTAAAAATCCTGCCTTATTCCGAACTGATGTCAAAAAAGTGTTGATGATTTGATTGCTGATTTGTTAGAAAATAATGGAAGTTGTCTGGAGTAGTGAATTTAAACAATCTTTTTAGTTTTTCTGAAAATGAGAAATTAGTAGAAATGATGATTTTGTTAGTTACTATTAGTAGTTATGATGAGAGATATATAACGCTAATAATAGGGCGGTTAAGCTTTTGAGCAACAAAATAGGGAGCTTTAGATAATGATTGATTGGTTAGTTGTTTGGGGCGTTGCTCAGGCGGCGGGGGTTTTGGTGCAGCCGATATTGGCAGATTTAGCAAAAGATGCAGCGAAGGATTTTGGGAAGGATTTTTTTAAGGATGCTCTGAAGAAGGTAATTCATCTACCAGAGCCGGATGTCCAGAAAGAGGCCTATGGCAAGGCAATTAAGGCATTTTTAGAACTGATTCAGGATGAGTTAGAGGAGGCAAAATATCAAGAACCAGTCATTAAAGCTTATATTCCTTATCTGAAGAAGTTGATTAATCATGAGGAAGTGGCGGCGGCTTTGGGGATGGCGTTTGATGTGGATTGTCGATCGATCGATACCCGGCTGATTAACAAGATTTGGGCAGATTTGGACTCGCCCCATTTTCCAGAGAGTTTGAATTGGGATTTTTTGAGTACGTCCTACGTTAAGGCAGTAAAGAAAATCGTCCGCAGTTCGGAGAAGTTACGCCCAATTTTTGAGGCACAGACCTTGGAGAGCATCGCTAAGGCAACCCAAGAGACGGCAGGAATCGCTCCAGCATTTAATCTAGCTCAGTATGCTGAGGGTTTACGGGAAAGGTATGGCAATCTAAAGCTGGAGTCTTTGAATACCGATGGTTGTGCCTACAATGCGTTGAAATTGTGGCGGATGTTTGTGCCGCAGCAGGTGCGGGAGTGTCAGGAGTTTATGCCCCAAGTGTATGAGTTGCCCAAGGATCGATCGAGGCTTTTGCAGGAGGCGGGGCAGTTGGATGTGTTGGCAATTCGGGAAGGGGAATTGGAGGATTATCGGCAACGGTATCGGGAGCAGCCCATTAAACCCATTTTTGAGGTGGTGGGGGATCCCCAGATGGGAGGCAAGCAGGGGACGGCGAAGTATGCGGTGATTTTGGGGGATCCGGGTTCGGGGAAATCGACGCTGTTGCAGTATATAGCTTTGGTTTGGGCGGAGCTACCAGTGCGGGATTTGCCTTTGCAGCCGTTGCCGTTGTTGTTGGAGTTGCGAACCTATGCCCGTGATAAGAAGGAAGGGAGATGCAAGGATATTGTGTCGTTTATCCATGAGGGAAATATTACCTGTCGGCTAAATCAGCAGGAACTCCACGCCAAGCTAAAAAAAGGAGATGCGATCGCATTATTTGATGGCATTGATGAGGTGTTTGATCCAGAGCTACGGGAGGAGGTGGTGACGGATATCCATCGCTTTACCAATGAGTATCCTTCGGTGCGGGTGGTGGCAACTTCTCGGTGGTTGGGCTACAAGGCGCAAAAGTTGCGGGATGCGGAGTTTCAGCATTTTATGTTGCAGGATTTGGATGATGATCAGGTTGAGGATTTTCTTCAGCGCTGGCATGATCTGACTTTTGTTGAAGGGCTGGAGAAGGAGCAGAAACGGGAGAGGTTGCACAAGGCGATTCGGGAATCTAAGTCGATTCATGAGTTGGCAGGAAATCCTTTATTGCTGACGATGATGGCAATTCTCAACCGGAATCAGGAGCTACCAAGGGATCGACCAGAACTCTATAACCAAGCATCACGGGTGTTGTTGCATCAATGGGATGTGGAGCGGGCGTTGGTGGAAGATAGCCGGATCGACCCGAAAATCATTGACTATCGAGATAAGCAGGCGATCTTGCGGAAGGTTGCTCACTATATGCAATCG
>JANMHD010000094.1:0-1826 GCA_031374985.1 Coleofasciculaceae cyanobacterium OTE_70_metabat_329
AAAAGCTAAGATTGATGATTTGATAACTCGTTATGCTCAACTCCTCGAACCAATCTTACAGCAACCCCAAATTAGTTTTGATCCTCTAGGAACCCAGATCAATATTCTTAATACTAGTTCCGATTCTTCTAGTTCTGGTATTTATAACTCCTTGGATTTTCTATCCGTCCTCAAGGCTGCCCAAGCCATTTCTAGCGAGATAAAACTGGATAAATTACTTCAGCAACTAACTCAAATCATTTTACAAAACTCCGGGGCTGACAAGTGTGCCTTAGTTTTACTTCAAGATGAAATCTGGCGGGTGAGAGCTATTTCTACCTCCGAATCTATGGAAATTCACTCCGAACCTTTGGCAGATCAGATCCATGTGCCGATTAAAATAATTCAGTTTATCAAACGGAAGCAATCAGTAGTTCTGATCAATAACTTAAAAACAGATTTACCCGTTATTGATGATTATTTGACTCAGTATCAGCCTAAAAGTATTCTAGGTTTACCAATTATCAATCAAGGATATTTAATAGGAATTATTTATCTAGAAAATCGATTAACTGCTGGAGTATTTACGAGCGATCGCCTGACAATAGTTAACTTTCTCTGCACTCAAGCCGCCATTTCTCTTGCCAATGCACAGCTTTACCAAAATCTACAGCGTTTAGAAGCCAATGAACATCAAAGAGCAACAGAATTAGAACAAACGCTGGTAGTACTGCGACTTCAAAACAAAAAATTAGCTTTCCGGGCAGATGTAGATGCCGGATTAACGAAAAATGATAGCCTAGTGGAAATGCTGCAATTTTCTACAGAAGCAATGGTACAGCATCTAGACGCTGCCTTTGCCCGCATTTGGACATTAAACTCAAAGGAAAATGTCTTAGAACTTCAAGCTAGTGCTGGACAATACACTCATTTAGATGGGCCCCATGCTTGTGTTCCTGTAGGAAAATTTAAGATTGGGCTGATTGCTAAAGAATGTCGTCCCCATTTGACTAATGATGTATTAAATGATCCACGAGTTGGCAATAAAGAATGGGCAGAACGGGAAGGAATGATTGCCTTTGCTGGTTATCCCCTTATTGTTGAAAATCAAATTATGGGTGTAATGGCAATGTTTGCCCGTCATACTTTAGATGATGAAATCTTGCAGTTATTAAGTTCAGTTGCTGATGAAATCGCCTCAGCAATTAAACGTAAGCATATCCAAAAAGTTTTGCAAGAGTCAGAAATAGAATTACAGCAAAAATCCCAGCAGATTGAACAAGCATTTCAACAACTCCAGCAGACTCAACTGCAAATGGTGCAAAGTGAAAAAATGTCTGCCTTGGGTAATTTAGTAGCTGGAGTAGCTCATGAGATTAATAACCCTGTGGGTTTTCTCAGTGGTAATATTGCCCCCGCCTTGGAATACATTAATGATTTATTTAGATTAATCGATCTATTCCAAGAAAAATATCCCCAACTACATCCAGAAATTCAAGAAGAAATAGAATCTATTGAATTAGATTATATCCGGGAAGATTTGCCAAAGTTAGTTGGTTCTATGCGGGAAGGGGTGAAGCGAATTAAAGAGATTAGTACCAGCTTGCGAACCTTTTCTCGTGATGATAGCGATCGCCCCATCAAATGCAATATCCATGACGGCATTGATAGCACAATTATGATTCTGAAACATCGCCTCAAAGCTAACGAATCTCGCCCGGAAATTGAAGTTATTAAAAACTATGGTAAGTTACCCAAAATAGAATGTTATGCAGGGCAATTAAATCAAGTATTTATGAATATTCTGGCAAATGCGATCGATGCTTTAGATGATTCAACTACAGGGC
>JANMHD010000169.1:0-6645 GCA_031374985.1 Coleofasciculaceae cyanobacterium OTE_70_metabat_329
AAGCCCGTGACGAGGATTGAACTCGTGACCTCATCCTTACCAAGGATGTGCTCTACCACTGAGCCACACGGGCGTTAGTTAACTTTTGGTCAAGAATCATACTTTATTTAGTAATTAACTTGAGAAGTAGTTAACTTAAACTGTGGTGGTGGGCCGAGCTGGATTTGAACCAGCGTAGGCGTAAGCCAGCGGATTTACAGTCCGCCCCCATTAACCACTCGGGCATCGACCCATTTATCACCACAGTTATTAAATATAGCACCTATTGAAAAAAAATGCTACCCTGATATAATTTTTTCTGAAACCAGAGAGGAAGGAGTGAAATACCCCTATCCTCTAAGGATCAGACCAACTCCCCTGTTTCTTGGAGAGAGTGGAGACGATGATAGATTCCCTGATGATTAAGGAGTTCTCGGTGGTTGCCCACTTCGAGAATTTTTCCTTGATCTAATACTACAATCTTATCTGCTTCTCGGACTGTACTCAGGCGATGAGCAATGACGATCGTGGTACAAGTTCCTTGAATATTCCGCATGGCCAACTGGATCGATCGCTCTGATTCGTAATCTAGGCTAGAAGTTGCTTCATCAAAAATCAGGACATCTGGTTTTACCAGCAAGGCACGGGCAATACCCAAGCGTTGACGTTGACCTCCAGAGAGGCGGACACCCCTTTCCCCCACAACCGTAGAATAGCCATTAGGCAGTTGATAAATAAAATCTTCTACCTTAGCAATCCGGCAGGCATCTTGAACTTCTGCCCAAGTAGCTTGGGGATTACCGTAGGTAAGATTATCAAAAATACTGCCATTGAACACATCAACTTCTTGATGGACGATCGCTAACCTCCGCCGATAGCCGGTGATATCTAATTTGCGGATATCTTCGCCATCTATTAGAATTTTCCCTTGGCTGGGTTCAAAGTACCGGAATAATAACTTGACTAGGGTAGATTTCCCAGAGCCGGATCGTCCCACTAGGGCAACAGTCTGGCGGGGTTCAATCAGGAGCTGAATATTTTGTAATACTGGGCGATCGGTATCATAACCAAAACTGAGGTTATCAAACTGAACTTTCCCGGTAAATTCGTATTGTCGGGGCTGCTCCGTAGTTTTGAGGACAATTCCTGCTCCATCCAGCCCTAAGGGATGCTTCATAAACTCATGAAACCGGAGCATAGAAGAATAGCGGCGGGCAAATACTTCTGCTAGGTTGGTAATAGGCTCCAATTCGGCGTAGGCCATGCTAGAAATAGTCAGGGTTGTAATAAAATGTCCTAGGGAAATTTGTCCGTTTAGGGTAGCAAGTAAAGTTAAACCTAATACTAAGAAAACACAACTTTGGACTACCGTTCGTTGGTAGGTTCCTAGTTTTACATAACCTAAATGAATCCGGTATAAAACCACTTTAAGCTCTCGATCGAGTCGCTGTTCTTGGCGAGCTAATTCCTTAGCTTCGGTGGCAAATGCCTTTACAGTTTTGATGTTAGTAACTAATTCTGATGTCCGGCTTTCTGTATCTTCCATATAGCGATCGAGGTTTTCTTCCTGATCACTCAAGGCCTTCAGATTACTAAAACTAAAGCTCAGAATAAACAGAAAAGAAATCAAAAATAGTCCAGCAATTTTCCATTCAATTACCCAAATAATCAAGAAAATTGCCAACACTCGACAGATTTTAGGAATTAACTGCCCAGCAACTTCTGGATAAGTCCAAGTATGGTTAGATAACCCCCTAGCAACCCGACCAGCAATTCTCCCCGGATTGTTTTCATCATAAAATTCGATAGGTAAGGTCAAAATTTTCTGAATGGAGTTTTTAGAGTGATCCCGCCTAGTCCGCAGGGCAATTTCCCAATGAAACCAAGAACCAATCCAAGGTTGAATCGGCGATCGGACTACTGTGACTAGAAAAATCATTACCAAGAGCACAATTAAGGATGGCCTCTGGCTCTCTAGTTGGGGGGCAATTCTGAGCAGTTGAGATGTCAAAGCCTGCACGGGGCTATCTAGGGGCTGCTGAGATAGGACATTGATAATTTGCCCGATCGAGTAGGGAACCACCAGATCAATAATTTCAAATATGCTGGAAGCCGCAATACTAAAGATAGCTATCCCCCAGTAATTTTTGAAATATTTAATTAAATCACTAAATTTCGCCATAAAGTCTCCTCAGGGTCGTCAATTAAGGCCGACTCCCTGTTTTTCTAGTTCGATTGAAGATTGTGCTAAAGCCGCAGCCTAGGAGTTGAGGACTGAGAAATGATAAGAAGGGGCTTAAGCCTTTGCCTATCCTAACTACAATGGTGAGGGCTACATATTTTCAGACTAGTTATTGTGTAATACAAAATATACTACACAGTATTACAAATAAAGTAAACCCTATTCAAAAAAAATATTTCAAAAATACAAAAGACGCAGTATTAATGCGTCTCTAGAATGTGCTACAGATTTTTGATTTTAGTAGGCGGTTTGTAAAGCCCACCAGAGGAGAAAGCCAATCCCCCCAAGAACAATAATAGAAGAGAGGGCGATCGCTAGAGGAGTATCAGCACCCTTGAACTTCATAATGCCGCGATTTAGATCTGACATAAAATCTTAATAACCCTTAACATAGTGTTTCTCGTCTAGACTAACCTAATTAGTTACAATCCGCCACAGTAATCTATGCTAATTTGCCGCAGCTAAATTAAATTCATCAAAATATTTTAATTAGTCAGTAAATATTGATCAGACAATATAGCCTCGCCGTGGTCTGGAATCCAAACAACCCATTGGTTTTCTCCTTGAGGACAAAGTAGAAGAGCCTCAGAGAAACTATAGGGACTAGGCAATTCTTGGAGATGTACCCAAGTATTGGCTTGGAGGGGCTGGAGATTTCGGTCTATGGGAAATATCTGTGCTTGATTCTTGAGGGGGTTTTTATCTTGGACTACGGTTTTTAAGGGCATTTTCTTGACCTGCTATTTTTAATTTATAATAAAAGCATTTTAGTCTGTATCTAAATATACCATTTATTCTAGCAGGATTGGTGTAAGTCCTGAATTATCCCCTTAGACAAAAAACTTCCATCAAAAAAGCCTAGTTCCTCCAAGAAACTAGACCTGTCTATTAATATTTCTCATACTGCATCTAACTCGTAGCTTGAACAGGTATTTGGGCAACATTTTCCATGGTACTGCTAGTGGAAATAGAGGTATCTACAGGAGTGATTTCAATGTGATTTAATAAGGTGGTTACGAAAGCAAATAAGAGGAAAGGAAGAGAAAGGATTAATACTAAACCCACAGTTGCCAGGGCATAAACCTGTCTTGTACTACTCCAGAGAGCAAAGGCAGAGGCAAGGCTGATAAAAATCACAATCAACCAAATCATAATTTGAGCGTAGATATCTCCGAAGGCAAGGGTACAATTAATCCGGTATTTTTGGAAGTTATTTAGATTAGTCATAGTTTTTGCGGTAATTTTTTAGTGGGGGAGGCGGGTTAAGTAATTGATATAGTAATCCTAGATGATTTCACCCGCCGACGGGTGAAACTACGTTCCAGAAGCAATTTAATTTAGCAAAAGATTTAGGATGGCTATAGATATATCTAAAGGTTAAAGCTATTATTATAAATTGGGATATTACTCAATAATTTTTTAACTCTCTCAACACAACTTCACAAAAAATGACCATAAAAGTAGGCATAGTCGGGACTGGTTTTGTTGGTAAGCTCCGGGCAGAGGCAATTAGTCAAGATAATCGATCGCACCTAGTCGCCATCACGGGTCATAGTCCTGCTAAAACCCACGAATTAGCCAATAAATATCAAGCTCAGGTAATTAACTCTTGGCAGGAATTGGTGGCACTGCCAGAGTTAGATTTAGTTATTATTTGTAGCATCAACCGTGACCATGGCCTGATAACAGAAGCTGCCCTCAAAGCCAATAAACATGTAGTGGTAGAATATCCCCTGTCCCTAGAACCAGCCCATGCTGCGGCTTTATTAGATTTGGCAGATAAGCAAAAACTGATGCTCCATGTGGAACATATTGAACTCTTGGGGGGGCTACATCAAGCTCTTAAGGAAAATATTACAATGATCGGCACTAGCTTCCTAGCTCGTTATGTCACCATCAATCCCCAACGCCCCGCCCCTAGTAAATGGACTTACAGTCAAGAAACCTTTGGCTTTCCTTTTAGTGGAGCATTATCTAGACTGCATCGACTGACTGATTTGTTTGGTTTGGTAGAATCAGTGAGTTGTCAACTACGTTACTGGGGCGGGGCAGATGATTATCAAGCCTGCTTGTGTACTGCCCAGTTAGCTTTTGTGAATGGTACGATCTCTGAAGTTACCTACGGGAAAGGAGAAGTTTTTTGGCAAGAGGCAAGAAATTTTGAAGTGCAGGGCGATCGAGGGGTTTTATCTTTTGTGGGGGATTCGGGGAGCTTAATCAACGCTGAAGGAACTACCTCTATTGCGATCGCTGGCAGAAAGGGCTTATTTGCCCTAGATACCAAACATTTCCTTGACTACCTGGCCGAGAGTAAACCCCTATACACTAATCCCCAAGCAAGCTATTACACCCTCAAAGTTGCTGAAGCTGCCCATCAATCAGCCATAACCGGCAAAACTATTTTTGTTAGCAATTCCCATATCTGAGAAACATTGCTAAGGTTCAGATAGTCATTATACTTAATCAGTAATAAAAATTTAAATACCATGAACAATCGTTTTCTTAACCTGAGCCTAGCTGCGGCAGCAACAATTATTGGCTTTACTCCTGTGCTGATTCTACCTACCCATGCCCAAACTAACCCTGTGCCAGTGGAGATTACCCGGAGAATAGATTGTGGCCGGGGCTTTGCGGTGGAAACTGATAGTTATGTAGTAAGTATTTGTCCTAATACTAATGGTTCTTTTTATGTTGGAGAAGCTAAAGATGGGAGTGGTTATGTCACTCTGAATGTTACTTCTACTAGCAATCAAGTGTATACATCAAAGAATGCTGGTTTTACCTACACTTTAAATCTGAATGACAAGCTATTAATTATTACTACCCCCAATGGAGAAAGCTACTTTGAAAATATTATTAGGGTTATTAACTCTTAAACTTAATTTCTTTAATCTTGAAATATAGATAAAGACTTGCCTGTTTTCCCCTGTTTAACTTTGAGGATTTCTGCACAAATACTTATCGCAATTTCCTCTGGAGTTAAAGCACCAATATCTAAACCGATGGGAGCATAGATGTGAGGAAAATATTGGAAATTATAGCCCAATTCTTCTAGGTGTTGTTGAACTATTTTAATTCGTTTAATACTGCCAATAATTCCTAGGTATTGGAGAGAAAGATGGGCAGAAAAATCAAAGAGCGATCGCACGGCTGCTATATCTTGTTGATAGTTTCTGGTAACTAAGGCAATGTAGAGATTTTCTATCTTTTCTATTGTGTTGAGGATATTATCAACGGTGTCGGTAATAACTACTGTATCAAGGGGAAATTGATTAGGGTGAGCAAAGTCCGGGCGATCGTCCACTACCATAATTCTCATATCCATAAAGTGCGCTACTTTGGCTAAAGCTAGGCCACAATGTCCCGCTCCGACAATTAATAAAGTTGGGGGGGGGATAATTTTTTCAATAAATTCAGTAACCCCCCTAGCCCCCCTTAAAAAGGGGGGGATCAGATCATTTCCAGTTAAAAAGGGGAGAGCTAGATCATTTAGCAATAAATGGGGCGAGCGATCTTGGCTTAAGGGAGTGACAAAAATAAGAGATTGGCCGGTTTTGAGATAGTTAAAAATTTGCTGGATTAGGACGATCGCTTCTTGACCTTCCCATTTTTCTAGCCATACTTCCATCACCCCACCACAAACCCCCTGAGATTCCTGCCCATCTATATTACCCAACAGATTAATTTCTACCAGTTGCTTTTCCCCTGTAGCTAAAACCTCTAAAGCTTGCTGATAAACTTTTGCCTCTCCTGCTCCGCCGCCAATGGTTCCTACTTGCCCTTTGGCTGTTACTAACATTTTTGCCCCCACTTCTCGTGGAGTAGAACCCTTCACTGCAACTACCGTTGCCAATACTAGGGAGGATTCCATAAGCAACTCTGCCATAGTTGCGTAGAAATTGATCATCATAGTTTGTTATAGCCAAAACTCAAGGTTTACTTAAAGGATAATAAAATGCTGCTGCGTTACTCATCGGGGTCTAGGGTTTGGGCTTGATCAAGGATTTCTTGGTAAGTAGGCATTTAGGAATTGGCAGTTTAGGGTTTAGGAGTTATGGACATTTTAGCTTGATTTTTCAAGGACGAGGTGATTGCGCAGAAAAGGGATTCAAAGTTTACTCAGGGGGTGAGTGCCAAGCGTGGTAGAAGTCGGGGTAGGGGAGGTTTTAGGTATTGATTAGGCTTTACGTGAATATTTTCATCGTCGGCAACAACTGAAAATAGTAGAGTTATTCGGGACGATCAAATATGAGGAAGATTATGATTATAAGCGACATAGACAAGCAATATGAATGTAGTTATTGATACCTCTGTTTGGTCACTGGCTCTGCGGCGGCGGACTCAACCGCACCGGCCGCGTCCGCAGACGCGTCTATGAGGACATCCCCGAGGCCAGGCCGGTCGTCGTCGAAGTGCTCGTCCAC
>JANMHD010000278.1:0-5667 GCA_031374985.1 Coleofasciculaceae cyanobacterium OTE_70_metabat_329
GCGATCTGGTACGGGCTAATCTCTCCCGGACTATTCTCCAAGAGGCTGACCTGACGGGGGCGGATATCAAGGGTGTACGACTGTTCTATGGAGAGTTGGAGCAAGCTAGTCCTCGCAGTCGAACTTCACCGCCAGATTATAAGACTGGGGCTTATACCGGGACGGTAGTAGAAAATGCAGATTTTAGTGATGTGAAGGAAATGTCGGAATCTCAGCGCCAATATTGTTGTGCATGGTGTGGGGAGAAATCTCGATCGACTATTCCCGGTGGGTGTCAGGATATACCAAATAAACTAGGACGGTAATCTTCTTTTTGCTAAGTATTTTTCCTGCTGGCGATCGCCCGTTAGAGTGACTCGGTATTATTAGGTAATATTAGATTTGGGATGAGCTTATTTAGGAATCTGAAATGCAGACAACCACACAAACAGCGATTCCGGCAACCGGAGCGCAAGCGCCCGCAGAATCAATCAAAAATGGCGATCAATCAGTTTTGCCATCTATAGCAATTCATATCTCCTTTGAAATGTTATTGGCAACTATAGAAACCCTGCCCCAACATCAACAATGGCAACTATATCAAACCCTTAGCACAAGGCTTGTGCCTGTTTCCGCTGAGGCAAGGGCAGTGTCTCGTTTATCTGATGAAGACGATCCTAGCAAATGGATTATGGTCATGGAAGCAGAGGAAGAAGTGGACGAACAGGCTCTAGATGCTTGGCTAGAAACTGAAGGCTATTCCCAGAATAATGTATAAAGTTGCCTTACATAAAGATATTCAGTCTGAGGATATTGCCCTTTTGCCCAAAGAACTACAAAAGAAATTTATTCAATATCAAAAGGTACTGAAAGTAAATCCATATCGGGCTAAGGGTATGCCTAGCCATGATTTGCGGGGAAATCTCCAAAACTACCGAGCTTTAGAAATAGATTTTGAAGGTATAAGTTATCGCCTTGTCTACCGAATATATGACTCATCTTCACCAAGGTGTATAAACATAATCAGCTTTGGAGAACACGATCGTGCCTATGAAAGAGCTATAGAAAGAAAATAACTTTAGGCTTGCGGATGATAGAGCCTACATTCAGGATGATTGCTCGATCGACCCAATTCTTCATCTTTAGTTTGAATGATCTCGGTTGGATGTCAGGATATACCAAATAGACTAGGACGATAAAATAAATACTTTTAGGCTATGCAAATAGTTAGTTATAGTGGTAGGCTATTTATTAAAAATATTGCTTGTCGCTAAAATCCCCTCATGAGCACCCCCATTACTAGCCTGCAATCTGCCCTAAAAAATCTTCCTGAAAATGCACATGAAGCGAGCATCAGTGATACTTTCTCTACTGTACTTCTACAAGCGTTAGGATTTGAATCTGGAGAAATTGTTCCACAATACGAGACTGGTAGTGGTAGAAAAGTTGATAAAGCAGCCAGAAAAACTATTGGTGCTGATATATTTTCACACACAAAATCTAGCCCGTATCTCATTCTGGAGCTAAAGGCAAAAGGGATAAATCTAGCTGAGGGTAGATCCCAATATTCAGAAGCAGTTAGTCAACTCAAAGAATATTTACTAAGTCCTAACTGTAAATCTGTTCAATGGGGAATTATTACTAACTCATGTCATATTCAACTATTTAGAAAACATGGCAAGGTGATTTTTCCTGCAACTCAATGTCTAGTTCTAAATTTTAATAATATCGATAAAATAGTTGGGTCTATCCGTAAGAAAATTGAAAATCCAAATAAAGCATTAACAGTGACGATTTACAATAATAAAGGAGGTGTAGGCAAAACAACTACAACTATTAACCTAGCTGGGATATTAACTCTTGCAAGTAAGAAGGTATTAGTTATTGATTTTGATCTTAATCAACAGGATTTAACTAAAAACCTGTCTATTTCTAGGAGCGAAGGATTTCTTGTAAAAGCTCTTACAGATAAAAATATAGACATTCTATCTGCTGTTCATCCCTACTCTTTTCCTACTAAAAAGAAAACACTTACTTTTGATGTTATTCCTGCTGATCTTGAATTAGCTAATAACTCTGATACTGATAATATACTTAGTAAAGTTATGCAACAGTATACATTGTATAAAAAATTAGAATTGGCTAGAAAAGAGTATGATTATATTTTGATAGATGCTTCCCCAAATTGGCGTTTCATTACCCAACTTGCAATTTATGCAGCTGATGTTATTTTCATGCCTACAAAACACAAAGATATATCTTCTTTAGAAAACGCCGCAGTAGCGATCCAAAGATTCATACCTGAAATACAAAGTAACAAAGGAGATGGTAGCCCTGTTGCTTTACCAGTTTTCTTCAATGGGGAAAAAATTACAATATCACAGCTAGAAATTGCTCAAAAAGAGATTAATAATATTATTGAGACTTTTAGAAGAAAAAAATTTGATCTGCTTTCCTACTTCTATCCAAAATTTACTAGAACAGAGAAAAATTTACGTATTCATACAGTGCCAAGCTACGCAAATATACATAATGCTGCATTTTTACATGTACCTGCTGTTTATCGAGACAGTTATGCACTTGAATTTTACAAAAGTTTAGCAAAGGAGTATTTTATACAATGAGAAGTTCTAACACTATAGGCAATTTAATGCATCTCTATTTAGATGAGATTGAAGCTGGAGATGTTACTAATGCCTCTGAATTTTTAATTAAAGCTACTGCAAATACCTTAAGAGAAAAGGGCGGAAGAAACTGGATACCAGTTATTGTTAAAGAAATTGGAGAAGATAGTTATCAAGTTATTGGTAATTCCTTTATCTATGCGGTAGCAAGGCAAGCTGGATTAGAAAGAGTTTGGTGCATTATTGCTGATGATAATGATGATACTATTGCCCTTACTAAAGTCCTTGCAGGCGAAGCATTTCCTAAAATTAATCTTTCTACTGCTTCTAGAGATGAAATTATGGCAGCATTACAATATTTAATTGAACAACCCAATGGTATTCTCAAAGGAATTAAATTAGCTGTAGCTACAAATCGAATTGATGAAGCTCCTCGTCAGTTCTGGAAAAACTTTGATCCAGTTATAAGCCTAAAATGCGGTATTACTAAAGGCAAGAAACTTGATGCCCTGAAGAGTGTCTTCTATCTAACTCCCCAAACACCACCAGTTGAAACATCAAAAATAGACGTGACCATAGATAAGGGAACTGATGAGACTAATTTAAACAACTTAAATGTTACTGAGTTGAAAGCAATAGCTAAAGAAAAAGGAATTACTGGTGTAAGCAAGATGAAAAAAGCTGATTTGATTAAGGCACTAAGCTAATAACTAACGATCGCCCCTAGTTCAACTTTCTATTACCGATAATTTTGAAAAATAAACTCAGCTATTGAGGCGGGTAAAATGGCAAAAAAAATTACATTCATGGCAGATTATGGCTGCGATCCTCTGTGGTGGGAAGAGCCAGATATAGTTGGTGACATAGCTCCAGAAAATTTACCTCTCAGAAAAGATACGATCGCTCGTCTTCATCAATGGGCAAACCAATACAACGCCCGATTAGACTGGGATGATCCTAGCAACTCACCCATCCCAACTCCTGAAGAAATAGTACAGTTTGAAACCGAAGGAATTATTAACCTTTGGCATCAGTTACGGCAAGAACTAGCCCCAGACTATGAAGTATTTTATTTTAGCGATCGATTGCAAAAACTAATTCATCATCCCCACGAACTAATACAAGAGATAAAGCAACAGGATTTAGTTAAGGTATTGAGTCAATAACTAGCGATCGTTCCTCAAAGCTGAGATTAAGGTGCATAGAGTGCGATCAATCAAGACAATCCCAGTCATAATATTGAAGTACATATCTGGTTTATCACCATGAGCAAACATACAAGACAAGTAATTTTATATAAAGATGAAGATGGTTACTGGATTGTAGAATGTCCTAGCCTCAAGGGATGTAATAGTCAAGGAAAAACTAAAGAAGAAGCACTATCAAATATCAAAGAAGCCATTACCGGATACGTAACTGCTCTAGAAGAAGACGGCTTATCTATTCCAGAAGATGACTTTGAAACATTCTTGGTGGTCGTGTGAGCAAACTACCTAGCATTTCCGGGAAAGAGTGTATTAAAGCTCTAGAGAGAATTGGATTCTATCAAAAACGGAGAGAAAGTAGCCACATTATTCTTCGTAGGGATCAACCCTTAGCTCAAGTAGTTGTTCCAGATCATCAAGAGTTAGCTAAAGGTACACTAAGAGCTATTATCCGAGATGCCGACCTGAGTGTTGAAGAGTTTGTTTCATTACTCTAGAATAGGCTCGTGCAAAATTGATCGCTCCCCAATCCCAAGACTGAGATCAGGTGCATAGAGTGCGATCGCCACTAGTTCGATCGACCCCAATTCCTAGCCACTGAACCCGATTTAGTGATAACGATTCTTCAGGGGTTGCAAAATTTAGCATCTTAAAAAGTACAATTCACAGTAGACCTTCAAGGAAAGAAACAATGCCGATCATTAAAATTCCCAAGCAGTATTTAATCGACCAAAATGAAGAGTTTATTACAGTAGATGTCCCCGCTTCAGTTGTATCACTGTGGCAATGCGATTATGCCAAAGTTGCCAGAGCAAAGGGATTGCTAAAACATAAGCGGGACAAGATGCTCGCCCATCTCCACACCATACGTCAGGAGTGGGATCGGTGAAATATCTCTACGACACCAACATCTTTATTGATTACCTAGCTGAGGAACCAGCAATATTGCCATTTTTCTCAGAATCATTTCTCAGCCAAAATGAAGTGATCATTTCCTCCATTGTGCGAATTGAGTTGCTGAGTTTTCCAGAATTGTCCAACGAAGAAGAAGCCGTAATTTCAGATTTGTTGATGCAGTTTGAACGAGTGCCCCTATTGCCCCAAATCGAAGATCGTACCATTCAATTACGGCGACATCACCGCATCAAACTTGCCGATGCCCTGATTGCTGCAACTGCATTGCACTGCTCTGCTTGTGTGATGACTAGAAATGTAGATGATTTCAAGCGAGTGCCTGAGTTAACATTGTACAATCCCTTAGAAGGGGTGAAGGAAGGTTAATAATCAAAAAACTAACTACTATGCAAATCACCATTGACCTGCCCGAAGATATCGAACAATATCTGATTCGTGAAGCGACCAATGCAAATGTTTCACCACAAACCCTCATCCTGCAAACCCTTCGTCAGCTAACTCGAAAACCACAGGAATTAAATTCTCAGTGGTCAGATATTATCCTCTCCCATCAAGGATTTCCAGACTTCCCAGCTTTTGAATCCTATCGTGATGAACCTTCTGACTATGTAGAAATTTCTCATCAACTCTATGCAGATCAGCAACTAGATGAAATTTTTGCTAGAGCTAAGAAAAATTGGCAAGATTAGTAATCATTTGCGATATTAATAGCTAATAGATTGACTTTGTTTCTTTGCTATATAAAGCTGATACTTAGTCTCAAGGTTAATCCAAAACTCCGTTGTCGTGCCTAGTGCCTTTGCAATTTCTAAAGCGATTTCAGGAGTAATTTGTTGACTACCATTTATGACTTTATTAATAGTTTGAGGAGAGCAATTCATAATAGTTATAAGATATTCCTGCGTCCAACCACGCGCCTCTAACTCCCGACTTAAAATCCGACC
>JANMHD010000301.1:0-4632 GCA_031374985.1 Coleofasciculaceae cyanobacterium OTE_70_metabat_329
AATTGTTGGGTCAGGGTATGCGATCGCTGCCGGAGATCAATAATTGTCGTATCGCAGAGATCCAGAATATTGCTAATCTCCCCAAGGCGGTTTTTTAAGGTGGCCATTTCAGCAGATTCCCTAGATTCGGCATTGCCAAAATGTAAACTAGAACCTTGATTGCTAGAGCCGCCACTCATTGCCCCACTGGTTTCTAGCAATTCTCCCCCTAGGGTGACAATCCTGCCCTGCCCTAGGTACGATCGGGCATTATCCAGACTATCAAACACCAAGGTATTTCCGAAAACGTAGGCAAAAACTTTCTGATACTTGCGATCATAGTCAATTAAATTTACTGCATAGTCAATAAATCCCTGCATTCCTGTACTAAATCGGTCTAAACGAGGGGCAGAAAGTTTATTTAGGGGTAAGAAAGTTAATCTGCCTGCCCGTTTTTGCTTAAGTATTTGAATCCCCGCCGCCGCCACTGCATCATCTTCCACGACTAAGTTACCCATCCTGCCCCCCGCTGCTGTTTCTAGGGCGATCTGATACTCAGGAGCTACTCTGCCTAGTTGTGCCACCAAACCACAAATACCGGGGATATCTGCTTGGAGCAAGACTTTGCTGGCATAGGTTCCCTGAGCTTCCTGTTGTGCTTGATTCGTTGCTTCTAGCTTATCCAATTGCCGTTGCTTCTCCCGTTGCTCTTGGCTGAGGCGAGTTTGGGTAGCTTGTTGAATCTGCAATTGTTGCTCTGTGCCGGAAAACTGTTGGGCAATAGTCTGGACTTGGTTGGTGCTAGTCTCTAGCTCCGTGGCTAATTGTTGATGGTTTTGGGTAATCTGGATTAGGTCCGCCTCCAACTGCTCTAATCGGGGAGTTTGGATTTGAATTTGTTGCTGAAGTTGTAGGGTACGATCGCTCAATAAGGCCATTTCTGTCCGGGCGGGTTCCAGGGCTGATTGCAGAGATTCAATTTTCTGGTGTAGGTCTGTCTGTTGTTGCATCCAAGCTGTCGCTGCCGAGGCGATCGCATTCACTTCTTCCCGTTTGGCTTGTAAGTTCTGCCAGCTTGTTTCTTGTTGGGGGCGCAGGGATTGATAAATTTCTGTTTCTAAGATTTGTTTCTGGACCTGACCTGCGGCCAATTGTTGCTGATGGGTTTGGATTGTCTGCTGAGTAGTTACCAGATTTTGTTCTAGGCGGTGAATATTAGTTAACAATTCCTGTCGAGATGATTCCAGTTGTTTTTGCTGGGCAGTTTGGGTAGCTAAATTCCCTTGCAACTTGAGCAGTTCATCTTCCCCTAGGGCTTTGACTTGGGCATCGAGGATTTCTAGGCGAGTAGTGGTAGAGGTGATAGTCTGGGCTTTTATTTCTAATTGTTCTGCCAGTTGCAGAGCCTCTTGATCTCCTGCGGCAATTTTTTCTTGGAGTTGGTAGAGATTTGCTATGGCTATTTTATAGCTGATGATCAGAGCTAGGGATTCCTTTTCGAGGGTTTCTAGTTTCAGCTTTTGATACTTTTCCGCTTTTAGGCAATCTTGAGACAAACGATCGCGGCTTTTCTCTAATTCTGTTTCGACAATATGATAATGGTCTTCCCGATCCTTGACTGAATCTAGGGTTTCCTTGGTTTGGTTGATCTTGCGATCGTAGTTGGCCACTCCAGCCATCTCATCAATAATTTCCCGCCGTTCCTTGGGGTTCATGGAAATAATACTCGTCACATCTCCCTGTAGCACTACGTTATAGCCTTCGGGATAAATTCGCAACCGGTTTAATTGTTCATGCAAATCCGTGAGGGTACAAGGTTCCCCATTGATGTAGTAGGTAGAAGTGTAGCTGCCTTGGGAAGTCACCCGGAGCCTACGAGTAACACTCCATTCTGTGTCTTGGGGAAATTTTGCTATGTCTGGAGTTGCTAAATCTAATGGTGAAGATTCTGAACTTTGAGCTTCTGTAAATTCCTGGTGATGCTCAGAAGCATTACTCAGATCAAAAGTGACCGTTACATTAGTTTCGGCAGTTCCCTTATGAGTTTTATTATGATTGACTAAATCTGGTAAGCGATCGGCACGCATTCCCTTAGAAGAAGATAATCCTAAACAAAATAGCAAAGCATCAAGAATATTCGATTTCCCAGAACCATTAGGGCCAGAAACCACCGTAAACCCCGGCAGCAAGGGAACTTGAGTCGTTTCTCCAAAGGATTTAAACTGGGATAACTTCACACACTTGATATGCACCATAGGAGCAAAAAATCAAAAAAGGCTTGTAATTTAGCTACCCATATCTCTGGAACTAGGATTAGCGTTTATTCATAATACACAAATTTCCCCTACCTTTTTATTTATCGTTCTCTTTATCCTCAACTAACTGCCCTTGCACCACCTCTGCTACTTGGCCATTGCTCTCATGATTGCCGGGAGTTTGATTCCACATAAACATCCCCATCATCGCATCCATTAATCCCGAACCATTACTACCACTAACAGACACATCAGGAACTACCCGTACCTGACGATCGCCAATCACCTGCATAAGTTGCAAAGCAGTATAGGATTGACTACCCAAGGCATTTACCCCCGCAGCGTAAGCATCAGCCTTAGCATCTCCCGTAAGACGAATGGATTCTGCTTCTCCGTTGGCTTGTTCGATCGCTGCTGCTGCTTGGAGCTTGGCAATATTTACCCCTTGCTCTGCTGTCACTACCTCTTTTTGGATATTTGCTAAAGCTGTCTCTCGGACTAGCTCCTGACGCTGCACCTCTGCTGCCCGTTGGGTGACGTAGGTTTTTTCTTGCTCCTCGGCAATTTTCCGTTCTGTTAGAGTCTGCATTAACTGGGGGGGCGGCGAAATTAAGCCAATCAAGGAATCTACCGCTTGCACATCGTAGGCCCGTAATGCTTGCCGGACATATTCGGCGGCTTCTGCTTGTCGCTCACTTCTGGCACTGAGAAAATCAAGAATAGTATATTCCTGAGCCGAATTACGGAAATAATTTCCCACGATCGGGCGCAAGACCTGATCTACTAGATTTTGCATGGAACCTAAGCGAGAAATCACTTTTGGTGCATCCATCGCCCCTACGTGAATCACTTGGAAAACTTCTAGGTCAAAACTGAAGCCATCAAAAGAGAGTAACTTCAGGGCAGCCAGGGAAGAATCATAACCATGTTCTCCTTGGAAGCGATCGGTAAAATTGAGGACAATATTAGTGGTGGGGACTAGTTCTATTTTCATAATCTTGGTATTCAAGGGATGTTTCCCCGCTTGGAGAGATTCCACCCACACCCCCTTGTCACCCCGACTCACCAGATTACCGTGGGTAAAGGATTCTCCACTCACATCGGTATGGGATGCTCCTACGTAGGAAATCACTACCCCGACATAGCCGATCGGTACTTCTGTCATGGGGACTTGTTCCACTTGGACAAACCACGGGTTCAGATTCCATGAACCGGAGAGCATCACCTGTTCTTGCAAACCCCGGCGCCCGCCGCCATTGATAAAAACTTGGGCATTTTGAAAGTTTTCATGACCTGCAATTATTGGCCCAGCAATTTCTCCCCCTTCAATGGGAGTCCCATCCAGAGTAGCTACAATCCCTACTCGATCGGCACGGATGGCATACACCCGCAATTGCTCCGGTTTCATTCCGTGCGTCTCTGCATTCTGGGACGTGATCACCGTGAATAGGGCTGTATTGATCCGATAGGTTCCAGTGGTCAGAACCGCTAATTGCCGTCCTTTTTCTCCGCCATTCATCAGGAATTGACGGGTATTCTGGAAGTTTTCACTTTCTACAACCTTGCCCAAAATCCGGTTGGGGGGAATCGCTGCCCCATCATTGGCAATAATTAAACCAATTTCATCTTGAGAAATAATAATTACTGATTCTTTCTGGACATTGTACTGCCAAGGAAAATAGCCAAAATGCCAACCGGGGGGCAGGGTATCTGCTTGTAAGCCTGCTTCTCCTTCGAGGGCTATTAATCCCCCAGCGGGTAAGCTCTTGGCCGAGAATTTCTTCGTGATAATTCCTACTTCTCTTTCTCCAATTACAATCAATCCTGCTATCCAACCAACTTGAGGCAGAAAGATCATGGCAAGGATTACGGCTCCTAGGGGGTAAGCCCATCCGGGGATTAGAGCTTGAAGTTGGGCTTTCTCGATCGAGAGTTGAGTGGAAGAATAAGAAATATCTGTGGGAAGCAGAGAATTAGGCGGGGCAAGCTGGGTTAGTTTAGATGGAGTAGATTGATTTTGAACAATTTTATTAGCCTTGTTTAGTAGTGCGGTCTCGGCTGAAACTACCCCAACCATTCCTAATGTCGCTAGAGTTGTCACGATCGATAGAGTGAGGGGCAAACCTTGGCGGAGAAACTTGAATTTAGTCATGGTTTTGATCTTTTAAAATAAATAAATTGAAACTTAAAGAAAGTTAGAAAAATAGCTCAAAGAATAGTCAAGTAGGTATCTACAGATTCTGAAGGTAGTACCCGCAGGGTTTGATTTTGTAAATCTGGTTCTAAACCTAGTGCTTCTAGGGGAATTACACCTAACAACGCATCTCTACCTCCCGGTAACTCTAGGCACTCAAAAGTCCCCTCTCGCCCACAAACAGATATCTTAGCATCCTGAAAG
>JANMHD010000309.1:0-2638 GCA_031374985.1 Coleofasciculaceae cyanobacterium OTE_70_metabat_329
GATACACCAGCCATTCCTCGCCATCGGTTGCATCATGAATTGGTAGAAGTAGCCAAGGAGCTTGTATTAGAAGCAGAGAAGCAGGAAGGTAGCAAGCTGGGGAAACCGGGAGGGGCGCAATATAAGACCTATTATCGCCTAAAAAACTATCTACAAAACTTTCCTTTGTTTGCCTCAGAAGAACTACAAAGAGCCCACAATCAAATGTATAAATATCGTCTCCAAGAGTCAGCCATTGATACCCTAAATCGGCAACTAAGGCTTAGTATTAGCGATCGACAATTGAGTGAATTAGTATTAAGTTTATGGCAAGATAATCGGCTGTGCTTTTTGGAAACTGAAGGAGCGATCGAGGAACCACAAATTGTTTGTTCTTTGGGATTATTTACCTAACAATATTTACTCATTTCACCCGCCTTCGGTCGGTAGGATCAACTAGGATTATTTATAGGAAATTGAATTTAGGAGGTCAACTCATGGTTTCTACTATTTCTAAAGCTCATGAATCTAATCAACTCCCGGAGCCAGAGATAACTTTAGAGGAGTTTTTGAAGCTACCAGAAACAAAGCCAGCTAGTGAATATATTGATGGAGAAATTTATCAGAAACCAATGCCAAGCGGAGAACATAGCACACTACAAACAGAATTAGTAACAAAAATTAATCAGGTCGCTAAACCAAAAAAAATAGCTTATGCTCGTACTGAATTACGATGTAGTTTTAAGACAAGGGGAATTGTCCCTGATATTAGTGTATTTATTTGGGAGCGGATTCCTCGAAATGAAGATGGAAGTGTTGCTAATAAAGTTAATATTTCTCCAGATTGGATTATTGAAATTTTATCGCCAGAACAGAATATTAATAAGGTGATGGAGAAGATAATTTTTGCTTTTGAGAATGGAACTAAATTAGGTTGGTTGATTGATCCAGAGCGAAAAAGAGTAATGGTTTTTCAAGAAAATCAAATGCCAGAGATAAAGAGTGGTGATGAGCAGTTACCAGCGCTGGAGGTGGTGCAGAATTGGCAGTTGTCGGCGGCGGAGTTGTTTAGGTGGTTGTATGTTGATTTATGAAACTCTTGGAAAAGTGATAGGCAAGTAATACTTAAATAGTTATAATCTAGGCTAGGAAATTAGTAGGATGGGATGGGGAATAAGATTATGTCGATCGATTTCAAGCAGTGTCGGGAACTTCTGCAAGGGTTTGAGTTTAGAAAATTATTTATTCAGCAGTTTAACTGGTCTCGATCGACTCAACAAAAGCCACAATCGTTGCAGGTAGAAGGGTTTAAGAGTTTGGCGATCGCTGAAATGCGTGGGGTGGTGGTCTATGAAATTTCCGGGGCAGAGATTCCCAAGGCTGATGTACGTCTAGAGATTTATCGGGAGATCAGCAAACGGGCGGCGGAAAATTTGTTGATTTTTTTGAATGGCGATCGAGATCAATCTTTGTGGTATTGGGTGAAGCAGGAGGATGGTCGGCTTTATCCACGGGAGCATGTGTATGAGAAGAACGGGGTGTGTGATCTGCTGTTGAGCAAGATTATTAGTTTACGGATTCCTTCGGAGGAGTTGTTGCGTATATCAACCTTTGGGGTGGCTGATCGCCTTGCTCAGGGTTTGGATGTGGAACGGGTCACGAAAAAGTTTTTTCAAGAGTTTCAGGAGCAGCATGGGAAGTTTTTGAAGTTGATTCAGGCTCAGGGAGTGAGTCGGGATAGTGAGGCTCGGTGGTATACTTCGGTGTTGTTGAATCGGTTAATGTTTGTGTATTTTTTGCAACGAAAGGGATTTTTGGATGAGGGAAATATTAATTATCTTCAGGACAAGTTAAAGCTATCTCAAGGGAAGGAATCTGATAGGTTTTATGATGAGTTTTTGAGGGTTTTGTTTTTTGAGGGATTTGCTCAACCAGATCATGATGAAGATTTAGTTAAAAAGATTGGGAAGATTAAGTATCTGAATGGGGGTTTATTTCTGAAGCATGAGGTAGAAAAAAATCATCAGGAAATGCGGTTGCCGGATGGGGCTTTTGAGGAGTTATTTAAGTTATTTGAAAGTTATTCTTGGAATTTGGATGATACGCCGGGGGGGAATGAGAAGGAAATTAATCCGGCGGTGTTGGGGTATATTTTTGAGAAGTATATTAATCAAAAGGAGTTTGGGGCGTATTATACTCGGCCAGAAATTACGGAATATTTGTGCGATCGAACTATTAATAAGTTGATTCTCGATCGGGTTAATAAAAATTCTTCCCGGAAGTTTAGCAATATTACGGAGCTTTTAACGAATCTAACCCCGCCGCTTTGTCATAAATTATTAGGAGATTTGAGTGAGGATAATCCTAGAAATGGGATTTTACCTAGTCTCAGTTTGCTGGATCCGGCTTGTGGTTCGGGGGCGTTTTTGGTGGCGGCGATGAAGAGTTTGATTTATATTTATGAGCGGGTTTTTGGCAGGATTCAGTTTTTGGGGGATGAGGTTTTAAGTAATAAAGTTAAGGAAATTGAACGGCGGCATTCTTCGATAAATTATTACATCAAGAAGAGAATTATTAGTGATAATCTCTACGGGGTGGATATTATGGAGGAGGCGACGGAAATTGCGAAGTTACGTTTATTTTTGGCGCTAGTTTCGGC
>JANMHD010000115.1:0-11840 GCA_031374985.1 Coleofasciculaceae cyanobacterium OTE_70_metabat_329
TCCTTGGGAGCCAAAATACCATAGGGTAGTGATAGCTTCGGCACGGGTAACGGGGCGCTGGGGTTGAAAGAGGGTGGTAAAACCAAATACTCGGCGGATATTGGCAAGGCTACCATTCTGAAAATCTGTCGCTACAGCCCGTAGAGCGAGGGGATCAATCCGGGCCGCATCCTGAAACCCCCACGTTTGCTGGACTGCTTCTATGGAAGTTGTGGGCAGAGCTTGTCTGGTATCAAGGGGAATTTTCCAGAGAATTAACTGTTCCCGTGTAACTGGAGCATCGGGGTTGAAAGTGGCGATCGCTTGGTCTCCACTCAGGCGAGAAGGAATTAAACCCGCTTCGGCCAGGCCTTGAATTGCCCCAAAATCTGGGTCTTTGCCGGCAATATCACTAAAGGCGGGCTGGTCAGTATTGGTAGCAAGGCGCACCTGTTGCCCCGGTTGATTATTATAAATTCGGTTATTAGTCGCTACTAACCACCGAGCATACTCCCGGCGAGTAATAACTTTATTAGGTTCTAACTGCCCTAGACTAATTTTTGTACCACTAGCATCACTAGTTATGACCCCTAAGGTTAGAACTTCTTCTACGACCGATCGCATCGGGGCAGGAATACTACTATCCCCACTAGTCGGGGAAGGATTTATAGATGAGCTTTGAGTTGGACTTGGAGAGGGACTGCTATTAGAGCTTGGGGTAGTAGAGGGACTGGGGGAACTGGTAATCTGCCCATATTCCAAAGTAAATTCTGTCCCACTGGCAGTTTGAGGCTTAATTGTTAATTGGAGTTGTAGCGTATCACGGCTGGCGACTAGGGTTGTGTCGTTGGTAGCGGCAGAATTGATCTGCCAATTCCTCGATCGCAGCTCCCGCCCATAAAAACTCTGAATCAAATTACTCGGATCCCCAGATTCCCAACGGGTAATTTGCTTAGCATTTTGGAAAGTAGAGGATTTAAGCCGAGCTTGGGGGTAGAGGGGAATTTCCTTGGGAAAGCCTTCGGGTAGGTTTAAGGGACTTTGACTAGGGCTAGGAGAACTATTAGGGCTACTTAGTTTAGGGTCTGCGGCAAAAGTCCGCTCCAAATCTTGAGCATTAGGAGTATTGGCACAGCCTCCGGTGAAAGTTAGTAAGACAAGAAGGGTACCGAAAAGAAAACCCCCAACCCCCTTCAGAAGGGGGCTTTGAATATTTTCCCCTCCGCTAGAGAAGTTTTGAATATCATTCCCGTTGCCGGAAAAACCTTGAAAGTTTCCCCCTTTACAAGAAGAGTATTGAAAATCCCCCCCTTTGTAAGGGGGGCTAGGGGGATTAGTCGAAATAGGTTGATGTCGATTCAAGGGTGTAAGTTTTATGCTTAGTTCAATTTAGGTTCTGGTTCTTGATCGGGTAGGGATACGATCGATTGCACCACTATTCTATTGCGTCCCTGCCCCTTAGCCTCATAGAGAGCCTGATCAGCACAAGCAATTAAATCTTCTAGAGATAGATTTGGGTGGGGGATGACACTAGCCACCCCTAAACTCATAGTAACGTAAGGTTTGACTAGAGATTGGGCATGGGGTATTTGTAATCTCTCAAGCTGATCCTTGAGGGTTAGGGCTACTTGCTGTGCACCACTAACGGTCGTATTGGGCAACACTACGACAAACTCTTCCCCACCATAGCGCGCCACTAAATCCGCTGGTCTTTTGACATGAGTATTCATGGTCTGAGCTACTTTTTGTAAGCACTCATCTCCAGCCAAGTGTCCATAAGAGTCATTATAAGCCTTGAAATAATCTACATCACAGAGAATTAGGGATAAATATTGCTTTTCCCTGAGCGATCGCTTCCACTCTTGGGCTAAATAATCATCAAAACGACGCCGGTTAGCTACTTGAGTCAAGCCATCTAGATTAGCCAATTTTTTTAATTCTAAGTTCAACTGTCGAAGTTTATCCTCCGCTTGGCGACGCTGAATCAAGGAACCCAATTGATCGGCTACAGCCATCACTAAATCTAAAATATCCTCTTTTATATTCAAAGGTTCTTTACAAAAGAAAAGCATTATGGCCTTTGGGTTTTCCTGACAGATAACCGGTACACCTAAAACCCCATAAAGTCCCACAGCTAGGGCTTTATCTATCCCTATAAATTGGTTTTCCTCTACTATTTTACTTAAATCATCAATCCATTGAGGTTTTTGTGTCCTCCAGATCAATCCTACTAGACCAAGATTAGGCGTGAAGTCTAGGGTCTTTTCAGATTCATAGAAACTAATTAAATGGTTATCTCGGATATAATGTCCTTGGCTACAAATAAAATAATTATTCTCTTTATCAAAAATCCATGCTTCCCCCAAATCCCAACCTAGACTATGACAAACTTGGGTTAAAATCACTTTCAGCGCAGAATCTATATTCTCTGCCTCATTAATTGCTTGAGATATTGATAACAATAGTTGCAATTGATTGTTTTGAGTTTTTAACTGGATTTGAGATTCTTGCCAGCGGAGATGATATTCAATTCTGGCTAAGACTTCTACTGGCTCAAAGGGCTTAGTAATATAATCTACTGCCCCTAGGTTGAATGCCCGGACTTTATCCACTGCCTCTCCTAAAGCACTAATGAAAATGATTGGAATCTCTTTAGTCTTAGGGTCTTTTTTTAGTATCTGACAAAGAGTGTACCCGTCCATATCGGGCATATTAATATCTAGTAAAATTAAATCTGGCTGTATTAATTGAATCGATCGCAGAGCAATGTTGCCATTAGGAGAAAACCGAATCTTGTAGCTATGAGTCGCCAGAATTTGCATCAACAAAATTAAATTAGTCGGATGGTCATCCACTACTAAAATATTGTAATGATTCCGATGAGTATTGTATTCCATAGCATAGGTGATAATTTCTGAATTAGTAACTTCGCCTAAGGGTAAGAAATTTAAAACTGCTTCTACTTCAGAAGAGATAAAACTGTCCAAAATTTTATCTGTATTTAACTCTTTTGATTGCATAGTAAAGAGTAACTTATTGTTAAAGGGATAAGTTCAAAAAATAAGAATCTCCACCATTTTTCTGTTAGAGCATCTAGTTTATTGGGATAGGTTTCAAAGCTACTTACAAAAGTCTTTTGAATTTCCTATATCTAATATACAAGAAATGTGTCCATAGGTCAGTAAGATATTCTGTAATTGAAAGAAACTCAGTAGAATTACGGTTATTTAATTGACTACAATCTACCTAATTTAGATTTATTAATAATTTGGGACTGTCAAAAAAGTAACACAGTGGTTTTTTAGTTTATAGATGACAGACAAAGGGCTTAAATCCCTTTTTTTTCTAAGAAAAATGTATCCTTTTATACCAGCAAAATACTATAATTTATTATTAATCATGTCCTTTGGGATTTTAAGACATTATCATCAAAATTTAATCAACTTTTTTTCTCCCTCCTAAAAGTAAATAAGTAGTCATGTCACCTTTACCTTTAATAGAAACAGTACCCCGCTCTTGAAAATCAAATTGGGATTGTAATCTTTGGTGGACGATTTCCGTAACTTGAATTTGTCCCGGAATACTGCTAGATTCCATCCGGGAGGCAACATTGACCGTATCACCCCACAGATCATAGATGAATTTGGTTAGGCCAATAACCCCTGCTACTACTGGGCCAATATTAATTCCAATTCTTAAACTCAGGTCTTGGTGATTGCGAGTATTAAAATTGCTAATTGCTTGCTGCATATCTAAGGCCATGCGGGCGATCGCTTGGTCATGATTATCTTTAGGCATCGGCAAGCCCCCTACTACCATATAGGCATCACCAATAGTTTTAATTTTCTCTAGGCCATGATGTTCCGTGAGTTGATCAAATTCACTAAAAATCAAATTTAATAATTCTACTAATTCCCTAGGAGTTTTTTGACCAGAAAAATCTGTAAACCCCACCAAATCAGCAAAGAGAACACTAACATCACTAAAGCTATCGGCAATTACCTCCTGTTTTGCTTGCAGACGCATGGCGATCGGCTTGGGTAAGATATTTAAGAGCAATTTTTCTGTTTGATCCTGAGCCAGCTTTCTCTCCGTCACATCAGAAACTGTCCCTTCATAGTAAAGAATCTTGCCCCTAGAATCCCGCACAGTCCGGGCATTTTCCGAAATCCAGATTACCTTTTGATCCCGTCGATAAACCTGAGATTCAAATCCTAACACGGCATTATTCATCTCCACCAAGTCAACAAATTCTTGGCGCCGCTGAGAATCTACATAAAGTTGCTGTTTAATATCCCTCAGACCTAAAATCATCTCCTCTGGAGAGTTATAGCCATAGATCCTGGCTAGGGCTGTATTAGCACTAATGTAATGACCATCGGGAGTGGTTTGATAAATACCCTCTACAGCATTTTCGACAATACTGTGGTAGCGTTCTTGGGTAATGTGGAGAGTCTCTTCGGTACGCTTGTGTTTAATTAAGGAACCTAGCTGGGTGGCTACCCCATTCACTAGGTCAATTAATTTTTTATCCACAGTACTCACCTTACGGCGATAAAAAGTTAGGACTGTCAGGACTTCTTCATGAAGAACGATCGGGACTGCTAGAGCCGCTCTTAACCCCCAATCTAAGCAAATCTCTGGCTGAACAAAGAAATTTGCTGTTTTTAAGTCTTCAATCCACATTACCTGCTGGTTTGTCCAAGTTTGTCCCACTATGCCGACTCCGGGAGCAAGTTTCAAACTTAAGCTCTGAGAGTGTAAATCTTGAAAACTACGTTGAAGGGATTTTTCTGGGGAAGAATCATTGCCGTACCATCCCGGACTGCATTCCATTAAAGTTTTCTCTTCATTAGGAATCCAAGCTTCCCCATAATCCCACTGAGTACTAATACAAACTAGCCTTAGTACCACTTGTAGTGCTGAGTTGACATCTTCTTGACGGCTGACTGCTTGGGTAGTTGCCAGCAATAATCGTAATTCTGCCTCTGACTGGCGACGCAATTCCATCTGTTTACTTAACTGCTGGTTTTGGTGCTGGAGTTGCTGCTGAAGTTGTTGGAGCCGGAGTTGATGTTGGATGCGAGCTAAAACTTCTAGGGGTTCAAAAGGCTTAGGGATGTAATCTACTCCTCCAAATTGAAAAGCTTTGATTTTATCAGTTACTTCCCCCAAAGCACTGATAAAAATTACGGGAATTGTAGCGGTTTCAGGGTCTTCCTTGAGTTTTTGACAAACTTCATAACCATTCAAATCGGGCATATTTATATCCAACAAAATCAAATTTGGAGGATAGGATTCGACGGATTTAAGAGCTAATCTGCCGCTAGGAGCGACTCGAACTTTGTACCCCTGCTCTGCCAAAATCTGGGTTAGAAGACTAAGATTAACAGGGATATCATCTACTACCAAGATATGTGCTTGGGATGGATTTATATCTGACGAGTTTGTGGCTACAGTCATAATTTAGTCAGGATTAGTTAAGGGGTGGACAAGGCTCAGAATAAATTCAAATTGATATTGGTTAACTAGATTTTTGAGAATTGGGACTAGGCTTGGTTTTACTTGGTAAAGTTCCTCTATTAAAGCATTAATTATTTGTAAATCTCCCACAACTAGAGCTACAGATAATTTTCTTAGCCAAGGGTGAGGGATATCTGTAAAATCTGTGGAGGTAATTTTACTAGGCAAGGTTAGGGTGCTGTTACTAGGCAACGCCGGGGCGATCGCCGGAAATTTCTTCACTATCGTTTGATATTCTGGACAGGGGTCACTAAGGCTTACCTCCAAACAGTTGTCTACATACCTATCTGCATGCTTATCTGCATATCTATCTAGATATTTATCTGCGAGAATTTGTTGCTCATCACTCCGCTCGGCACTGATCTGAAAAGTAATAATTGTCCCTTTACCTAATTGACTTTGGAGTTGCATATCTCCCCCTAATAGTTGAACAAAATTTTTGCTAATACTCAAGCCTAATCCTGTGCCTTCTGGGGCATTCTGACCGCTCCTAGCCTGACTAAAGGGTTGAAAAAGCTGACCGATTTCTTCGGGGGCAATGCCCACCCCCGTGTCGATCGCCCTAAAACCCAGAGTGATAGGAAAATTGACTTCAGATGCAAGGGCTGACTTTCTGGAGGCTAAGTTCTCTAAAAGTTCTACCTTAATAGTAATACTGCCCTCGATCGTAAACTTAAGGGCATTCCCAATTAAATTTAGGAGAATTTGGCGTAGTTTTAATGCATCGGTATATATATATTGGGGAACTGCGGGAGAACAATTGCAGCCTATTTCTAACCCCTGCTGACTTGCCTGGAGGCGAAACAATTCTATTACTTCAAATAGTAACTGGTGGAGATCAAAGTGCTGTCCCTGAAAAGTAGCTTTTCCTGCTTCGATCTTAGATAAATCCAGCACTTGGTTAATCAAAGTCAAGAGATGATTACCATTAGAAATAATAATATCTAGATTCTCTTGCTGCTCCTTGGTGAGGTTGGATTGACGTTGAATTAATTTAGAAAAACCCAAAATTGCATTAAGAGGAGTGCGTAACTCATGACTCATGTGGGCTAAGAAAGTACTTTTGGCTTGGCTAGCTAAATCTGCTGCTGCTTTGGCTTGGCGTAATTCTGCTTCAACTTTTTTAAGTTCTGTGACATCAGTACAAGCTCCAATAATCCCCTGAACTTCTCCTTTGCTGTCTAGAAAGGGACTAATCACAGTGTAGTAATGTAAAGTTTGCCCTTGAATATTCGTAATTGACTGAATACCAGATGTTTTGACCTTGCGCTCTGTCATCACAATTTGGTTATCTGCGAGAAATTTTTCAATATTTTTAGAGTTGGGATTAAATTCCTCCTCGCTACGACCGATCATTTCTTCTACTGAGACACCATGAATAGCAGCGGCAGCTTGATTAACGGTTAAGAAATGCCCCTGAGTATCTCTAACAAAAATAGGATTAGGGGCAGTGTTTAAGACTTGCTGGAAGAAATTACGTTGCTCTAGGAGATCGACTTCAGCTTGTTTGCGGCTGGTAATGTCTTGGACATGGGATACTCCATAGAGGGGCTGATTTTCTTGATCCCGGACTAGGGTGACGCTTAATAAAGCCCAAACTATGCCCCCATCTTTAGCTACATAACGTTTTTCTAGATGATAGAAGGGAATCTCTCCAGCCATCATTTTTGTGTGTAGGGATTGATCTAGGTCTAGATCCTCAGAGTAGGTGACATCTTGAAAGGAGAACTGGAGAATTTCAGCCTCTGAGTAACCTAGCAAGTGGCAAAAAGCTTGATTAACTTGGAGAAACTGCCCTTGGATATTGCACATATTCATACTAATCACATTGTCGTGAAAAGCAGTCCGAAACTTTGCTTCACTTTCTCGGAGGGCAAATTCTGCTAGTTTGCGATCGGTAATATCAATGCCGACGGCGGTGACAAACCAATATTGTTTAGCTTCATCCCATCGAGATAGGAAGTGATCGGAAATCCAGCGCATTTTACCATCGGGATGGTAGTAACGATATTCCACCGTGAGGGAGCCTTCTCGACAGGTTTTCTCATTAATTCCATCCCAAATAGCTGTCTGATCTTCGGGATGCAGCCGGTTATAAAACAGAGAAAGATCAGCACTTAATTCTTCAGGGGCATAGCCAAATACGTGCTGCTGCCCAGCGGAAAAATACACATATTCTCGTTGATAATCGGGGAGATAGATCCGAAAGCAGGCGATCGCTGCGATCGTATTATTCAAAACATCTTGAAACAAAGCCTCTGATTCCATGAGAGTTGCTTCGATTAATTCTCGCCGTTGTATTTCTGTCTCCAGCTTATTGTTGAGGTGAGAAACATCTACTGTGTGTTTGTAGAGCTTCAGGTGCTGAGAATTAATATATCTAACAATCATTAGGCTGCTAAGTATAGTACCTAAAATCCAAACTAGGCAGAGCAAAACTAAGGTTTTTCCATTGGCATCTCCCCCTTGAATGGTAAACCCATAGCCTATGGTGATGATGATACCTACAATCTGAAGGATTAAGGGCAAGATCAACAACATGTTGAGGGGCGGCTTGCTTGAAAGTAGATTCATGTAATACCTCAGGGATATAAACATAGTCTTTGTGGTTATTCTACTCAAAATGTATTCTCTGACTAGGGAGAATCAAGGAATTGCACTAAATTTAGTAGTTGCTCTAATTGGTAATTGTCTATTAATTGTAGGAGGTGGCGAGCTAGATGGGGATGGGAATTGGTAATTTTTTGGAGATACGATCGCATAGCACCCATATCTCCTTCTATAATCAATTGCTGAAAATTGTCTAACCACATTACGGGTAAAGGAATAGCTGGTTCTATTTCTAACGCAGAATTAGGGTAGTGCCGAAGGGCTATCAACGGGGCGGTCAGAAGGGCAGCTTGGGGATCAGAGGGAATCCCAGATAAATCATTTTCTGCTGGCAATAGAGAATTTTCTACATTAGTTAAACTCCTTGGTTGGGGCAGGTTAAATTTGAAGGTGCTACCCTGACCAACTTTGCTATTTAGAGTAATATCCCCGCCGAGCAGATGAACGAAATGCCTACTTAAATATAACCCTAAGCCAGTTCCTTCCGTTGATTGTTGACCATACTCAGTTTGGCTAAAGGGCTGAAAGAGCCGATCGATCTCCCTAGGATCAATCCCTACTCCGGTATCTGTAATCCTAAAAATAATATTGTCCTGCTCATAGCTGACTTGCAGAGAAACACCCCCAGAGTTGGTAAATTTTACCCCATTACTCAAGAGATTGAGGAGAATTTGCCGTAGTTTAATTTCATCAGTATTGATCACTTGGGGAGTATCGATCGTAACTTTATAATCTAACCGCAGACCTTTTTCTTTAGCCTTAAGAGATAGCATTTCTTGAGTTTCTTTGAGAAGAGCAACCAAATCACAGTCTTTCCGCTGCACTGTCACCTGCTGTGCTTCAATTTTAGATAGGTCTAATACCTGATTAATCAGCGTCAGGAGATGCTCCCCACTCCGGCTAATAATGGCGAGATTATTTTTTTGTTCAGCTGTGAGATTGCTATTTTGTGAGCTAGTCCCAAACTGATTATCCTGCATAATTTTAGAAAATCCTAAAATCGCATTCAAAGGAGTCCGCAGTTCATGGCTCATGTTGGCCAAAAATGCACTTTTTGCTCGATTTGCCCTTTCCGCCGTTTCCTTTGCCCGGCGTAATTCTTCTTCGGCTTGCTTAAGGGTACTAATATCTGTGGCAGTCCCAATTACTCCCTGTACCTTACCTTGGGCATCAATAAAAGGGCTTAACACTGTTTGATACCACCTCTGCTCCCCAGAAATATTCACAGATTGCTGAAAAGGAATAATTTTAGTTTGTTGAGTAGCTATAACTTCTTGACTATTAAGATTAAATTTAATCGCTTGTTCTGTAGCAAGATTAAAATCTGCGGGAGTTTTGCCAATCATTGATTCTACTGTTTCCCCATAAAAGTCGGCTGTAGCTTGGTTTACCGCTAGAAAGCGTTCCTGCCGATCTTTAACAAAAACTATGGCGGGAACTAGATTTATAATTTGCCGGAGGAAAGCTTGCTGACTAGCTCGCTCTGATTCTGCCAGCTTGCGATCGGTAATATCAATACCTACAGCTGTGATAAACCAACACTGAGCCACATCATCCCAGCGAGAGACCAAGTTATCAGAAATCCAGCGAATTTTGCCATCCTTATGGTAAAAACGATATTCAGAAATTACCTTACCTACAGTACACACCTTTTCTATCTGACCCCAGAAGGTTTTTGACATATCTTCGGGATGAACTCGCGATGGCCATAGACCTTTAGTTTTGTGAGTCTCTTCAGTATCATAACCAAAAACTCTTTTATGACCCTGAGAAATATAAATGATATCTGATTGATAATTTGGGGGATAAACTCGAATGAATATAATTGCTGCATCTGCTGTATCAAGAATATCTTGCAGTCTGGCTTCTGATTCGGCTAAAAGAGAAGTAATCCAGCGGCGCTGTTTAATTTCCATCTCTAGAAGATTATTCGTTTGAGATAGTTCTGCTGTACGTTCCTCTACTTGCTGGGTCAAAGTCTGGTTATAGTGGGCTAAAAGTTCTTTGCTTTCTTGCAATTCTTCAAAAGAAGCCCGGAGTCTATCCACCATATGATTAAAAGCTTGGCCTAATTCTCCCACTTCATCTAGGCGATCGATCTGCACTGGATAATAAAAATTACCTTGGCTAATGGCTTTGGCAGCCCGACTCAAGCGAGATAAAGGTTCTACTAACCAGCGAGTCGTCCATACTCCACCCGTGATACCCACAGTCAAAGCCATCAGGCAGAGAATTAAGTTTAGGTAGATATTTTGTTGGAGGGGGGCAGTAAAACTAAATTCTGGAATAACTGTCACAATCAACCAATCTAGTCCCCAGGGATCTCGGAAAGGGAGATAATGCACAAAGTGTCGATCTTGCCCAATCCCCGTGATAAATTTGCTAATCGTGTCTAATATTCCATTGCTTGAGGCAGAAGGGAGCTTAAACTCAAATTTTTGAGAAGATTGATTCTTGAGCCATTTGGGATCTTTGGTTTGCAAGTATTGAGTAGTAGCTCTAATTAAAGGATTGCGACTATCCTGAGCCGGGATTCTTTCCCAATCTCCCTCGGCATTCTGTTGGAAAGGTTTTTCTGTGTGGGATGTCGCCACCAATAATCCCGATCGCTCTACAATAAAAACTTCCCCGTCTTTAATTCCTGAAAACTGCTCTAGGAAGTTACTGATTTGGGTCAGATCAAGACTAACTGCAAATACTCCTTGCTTCTCTCCTTGGGAGTTATAGGCGGGGCTAGAAGCATTTAAGGTAAATTCACCGCTGGTTACCCGCGCCAGGACGGTGTTCCAAATAGGTTTTTGGCTGGTCATGGCAGCTTGAAACCAAGGACGATCGAATATTCCCCGCTCTGGTTTTGGCAAAGGCATTTGTTGTAATAATTCCAGTCGATCGCCCTTGGGTGTTAGCCCATAGTTATAGACAATCTGTGGATTACTTTTATCTGCAACTGTTAACCTTAGTCCGGTATCTGTTTTGATGACACCTCGAAAGTCTCCTTGATTATTGCCATAAATGATAGAACTAACATCGGAGAATTGTTTAATTTGATTAGTTAGGTAAGTTTCTAATTTATTTAAGTCCTTTAGATCAATCTGTCCTAGACGACTGGCATCGGTATTAATTCGATTAATGAGTTGAGGTTGGGCGAGGTAATTTTTTAGGTAGAGAGTAATCCGATCGCTAGTTTCATACAAAAGCTGCCCCACTAACTCACTAACTACTTGTTGTCCATTCAAGGTATAAATATAACCTGTCACCCCAAATATCACTAGCATCTGGATAGCGATCAAAATAGTCAACACCCGGCCAAGGGAATTGCGCCCCCAAATTTTACGAATAAAGTTAGAAATAAATTTTTTCTTAGTATTCATCAAAATCGGAACTGACGTTAAATAATTGTTGCCCTACTGCACTTCTCTGTACCCTCTTATACCTTTTTACCTCTATTCCCTCTAAAAAGATCCTTTGGTTAGAGAAAAATTGGCGATCGTAGCTGTGGTCGCCACAATCATAGCTGTGGTCGCCACAATCATAGCTCCCCACTAATCGCCATAATCAAAATTTTGTCTATTAGATTCTAAGAAAATATTAAGATATTTGGAGATGATTGAGCTTATCTAGGAACGATCGAGTAGAGACAATATGCTTAGATAGACCCAGTTTTTCTGGGCTAATTCCTAAAGCTAAACATACCAGTTGGGGTAGATGCAGCACAGGCAGACCTAGTT
>JANMHD010000117.1:0-3917 GCA_031374985.1 Coleofasciculaceae cyanobacterium OTE_70_metabat_329
TAAGGGGCAGGTTTTTACAGTGTTTGTAATTACGATCGCCGCCGCCGAAGCAGCCGTGGGCTTGGCCATCATTCTCTCAATTTATCGCAACCGAGACACTGTAGATATGGAGCAGTTCAATCTCCTCAAATGGTAGGTTAAAATTCAAGGGGAATCTACAACCTATTTATCTAGAATTAGATAAGGTTAACTATTATCCCTTACAGGAGTTTGTGTTCAGATAAGTGTCGAGAAAAACCCTCTAAATCTCCCTTTTAAAGGGAGACTTGAAGATCAAGGTTGCGGCTTAGTAGATTGCAATCTGCTGTAACTAAGCACCTACAGCTTCCTTAGCAGCATACATAACTTCTAATGTGATTTGCTCGATATTACGATCGCGCGCAAATTTCTCAGTATTACGCTTAACCTTGCCTCGGACAAAACCGGGGACTTTATTTAATTCTCCTTGGGCTTCCTTCGTCCAGTTCAGGTCAGAATCGGCAGAAATACCCTTGGTGATCACTTCCTTGGTATCGTGACCGCCGAAGATTTCTAGTAGGTGATCTTCCATACCCAAGGTGAAGGAATTGTAGACTAGATCAGTGATTTGATTTGTGCCTTCGTAGCCCAGAAAAGGTTTGTAACCGATCGGGAAATTCTGGACATGAATGGGGGCAGCAATCACACCACAAGGAATATCAAGGCGCTTACCGACATGGCGTTCCATTTGGGTTCCGAAGATAGCAGAAGGTTCAATCCGGGCAATCATATCGCCGATCGCTCCATTATCTTCACTGATCATCACTTCATCGCAGTATTCGCTAACCTGCTCTTTAAACCACTCAGCATCGTACTTGCAATAGGTTCCGGCACACACCACATGAATCCCCATTTCCCGTGCCAGAATTTTTGTCATGGCGGCCGCATGGGTGGCATCTCCGAAGACTACCGCTTTTTTGCCTGTCAAGTTTTGGCAATCGATCGATCTTGAGAACCAAGCAGCTTGGGAAACATGAATAGTTTGATAGTCAATATACTCAGTATAATTTACCTCTACCCCTTGAGCATTGAGAATTTCTTGAATTTTCCGAATACAACGGGCAGTTTCCACCACCCCCATCGGCGTAATATCCACAAAAGGCATTCCAAACTCAGCAGCTAAATATTCCGCCGCCATCACTCCTACTTCCCGGTACGGAACCAAGTTAAACCAAGCACGGGAGAGATTTTTTAGGTTTAATACCGAAGCCCCCTCAGGAAGGACTTCATTTACTTCAATACCCAAATCTGCCATCAATCGTTTCAGTTCCGTAGCGTCATGGTGGTTGTGGAAACCGAGGGTAGTGATGCCGAGAATATTTACGGAAGGTTTTTCGGTCTTCCCGGTGGGTAATTCTCCCCGCTTCCGGGCTTTCTCGGTATAAAACTGGATGATTTGTTGCAAGGTGCGATCGGCTGCCTGAATTTCATTAACCCGGTAATGATTCACATCCGCCAGCATCACATCCCCCTTGGCCTCTAGCTGCGCCCGCTCCACAAAGTTCTGGAGATCTTCTTGCAAAATACTAGAGGTGCAAGTGGGAGTGAGGATAATTAAATCTGGATGTTCTTCCCCATCTTTGCGAGTAATATTATCCACCACTTTTTCTTGGGAACCCCTAGCCAAGACATGGCGATCGACCACACTGATAGTCACAGGAGTGAAATCCCGCTTCCTTTCCAGCATAGATTCCATTACATTAAAATAATCATCCCCCAAGGGAGCATGCATAATGGCGTGGACATTTTTGAAGGAACTGGCAATTCGTAGTGTGCCAATATGGGCGGGACCTGCATACATCCAGTAAGCTAATTTCATCGAAATTTCCCCTAACAATAATTACTAAAAAAATACTATTAGTCTATCTTCTTAGACTAGTTACTCCTAAGTCTAGGAATCTCAAGATTTCTCAATGTTTGAGCTTCGATTTAGGATTTTTTCTTTGGTTTCTTGCTGAGATTATCTTGTTCCAGGTTCTGTGGGGAAGTTGTAGGAGTTCCTGTAGTCTGCGATGGAGTTGTAACAGTGGGTGTAGGATTAGATGTGGTTGCCGGTGGAGTTTGGATCGATCGCTGCACTAGCAAGGGAATTGCCGTAGTTCCGGCTAAAGCAGTGGCACTGATAACACCCTTAATAAGAAGTGATTTGAAACTATTTTTTTCAGATGAAGGCTCAGGATTAGTCATAGTAGTTATGGGTGAGTTATGGCAACTGCTTTAATAAGGGCAACTGAGCTGTTTAGTCGTTATTTCCCTTTTCATTTACATAGTCACACTGGTATACACGAGTTGTTTCCCAGCTCAGGGAATTTCTAATACAGCAGATTGTCAATCTAGTAAGCTATGATCTTGATCTTCAAGTCTCCCTTTGCAAGGGAGATTTAGAGGGTTTTTCTGTCCACTTATCTGAATACAAATTGCTGTAAGTACCTTGCTCCGGTTATGCTTTAACCACAGAAAAGCAGGAGAGTAAAGCAATCTAGAATAATGTGGGCAAATCCGGCTACATCTAGTCAGCTAAATTTTATCGAAATTTCCCTTAACAATGATTACTAAAAGAATACTATCACCTCTCCCAGAACAGGAGAGGGTTAGAGTTATGAGTTATCCCGAACTACCATTAAGAAAGCAGAGAAATTGCCCTCTTGGTAAGAGACTCTGCGGTTAGACCATTAAACGCCATTAATTCCCCTGCCGAAGCTGTGGTTTCTCCCCGCTTCCAAGCAAAAGTATCTCGCTTGGCATTACTCCTGAGCATAATAGGTTCTAGCATGGCCGCAGCCCCACCAATTACACCAATCAGAGCATCACCTCCAAAAATTTCAGTAAATTTGGCATCATCCAAAAAGTCCCCATCCGGCTCTGAGCAAGTATCCCAAGCCACATCACTAGGACGATAGAGACGACGGGGGCTAATCACTGAGACGATCGTTACTCCAAATCCCTGTTCTTCTAGAGCTTTAGCCGCAGCCAAGACGGGAATCAAGGTTAGATCACCAATTACGGCGAAGACTATTTTTTGTTTGCCGGGAGTTTCTTGGAGGACGATCGCTCCATCGATTAGCCCTTGTCGAGTCTGTTCCAAGGTGGTGCGGATGGGCAGAGGTGACTTGCTGGCAGTAATCACAACTCCCTTATTTTTGGCTGTCAAAGCCCACTCATAGCAGGCTTGGATGCTGTTGGAATCTAAGGGAAACAAGGGGAAGATATTTCCATTCCGCATCATGGCAGCAAAATAGCCTTCAATCTCTGGGCGCTGGTGAGTCCAACCATTTCTCCCCTGCTCCAAAGCTCCCGCCGTAAACAGAGTAATAGTTGCTGGGGTGGGGCGGCGCAATTCTGCCATAGCTTGAGTCACGGTTTGCCAGATGGGGAGACCATTCACGGCAAAGGATTCATAGGAACACCAGAGGGTTCTCGCTCCCATTAAAGATAAACCCACAGCTAAACCAGCACAGGCATCTTCACTTAGGGGTTCATAAACTTGGCCGATCGGGCTTTGGTTGTAGAGATCATCGGGGGTGGGATGAATAATTTTCAAGGCTTGGTTAATATTGGCAATCCCAGAGGCTTCGTTCCCATCAGCATTAGTTACCAAGAAGGTACGATCGCTCTGGCCTACCGCTCCCACTAATTTCCCCATGGCCGTCGTCGCCACTTGAGGATCACCCCCCACCGCAAACTCTTGGAGAGGCAAGGTTCCCAAATCTGCCAAGGGTAAGGTAAACTCTGTCACCGCAGTTTTTGCTGCCGGGCCACCGCCCGATCGCTCACAGTTAGTCCGCACCAATGACCATACTTCTACGGGCAGGGCAATGGTTTGCAGGGTTCCTGAAATGTGAGGAGCATCAAGGGTGTCCTTGGGGTAGAGGTTATGAGATTTTGCTCCTCTAGCATGA
>JANMHD010000387.1:0-2315 GCA_031374985.1 Coleofasciculaceae cyanobacterium OTE_70_metabat_329
GCATAGATGGCTCGCCGTTGATTATTCATCACTTCATCGTACTCAAAGACCTGTTTCCGGCTGTCGTAGTAGAAACTTTCTACCCGTTTTTGGGCATTTTCGAGAGTCCGGGTCAGCATCCGAGATTCGATCGGCATATCATCTTCCACTCGGAGGGCATTCATCAAACCAGCAACTTTATCACCGCCAAAAATCCGCAACAAGTTATCTTCCAGACTCAAAAAAGATTTGGTCGAGCCGGGGTCACCTTGCCGAGCCGATCGCCCCCGTAATTGATTATCAATCCGCCGGGATTCATGGCGTTCGGTAGAAATAACGTGGAGGCCTCCTAAGGAAACTACTTCATCATGTTCTCGATCGGTATAAGCCTGATATTCTCCTTTGATTAGCTTGTACACTTCCCGAATTTTTTGGATCACCGGGTCTTCCGTGGGTGCTCTTTCCGCTGCCGTTGCTAGTTTGTCCTCAGCTTCTAGCTCCGGCAATGCTTGCAAACCATAGGTCTGTTCCGCAAACCGCACCATTTCTTTCAGCTTTTGGTCTGTTTCCTTGGTAAGTTCCACCGGAAATAAAGTTGCAGAAACCTTCCAAGACTTGATTCTAGGGGCATCGGCAAAACCTTGGGGCTTTGATTTATTTTTCGCTCCCACGGTTACATAATTTTCATCTTCCACTGGGGTGACAATGCGGGGCATTAGGAATTCTCGAATCTTTAGCCGGGCCATGTAGTCGGCATTTCCCCCCAAGATAATATCTGTGCCTCGTCCTGCCATGTTGGTAGCGATCGTAATGGTGCTTTTCCGCCCCGCTTGAGCAATAATTTCTGACTCCCGTTCTACATTCTCTGGTTTGGCATTCAGAATATTATGAGGAACCTTCAGTTCACTTAGCATTTTAGAGAGAGATTCAGATTTTTCAACACTGGTAGTTCCCACAAGGACGGGTCTGCCATTGTTGTACATTCCTTCGCATTCTTCGGCCACCGATTGCCATTTTCCCGGTTCAGTTTTGAAAACTACGTCGGGTAGATCGTAGCGGCGAGAAGGACGGTTAGTGGGGACTACCGTAACTTGAAGTTTATAGATCTGTTCAAATTCTGATTCTTCAGTTTTGGCTGTACCAGTCATCCCTGATAGTTTAGGGTAAAGCAGGAAAAAGTTTTGGTAAGTAATTGTAGCTAAGGTTTGGGTTTCGTTTTGAATCTCAATTTCGTTTTCCAAGCCTTGATCAATCTTTCTTTTGCGCTCCATGGCTTCCTTGGCTTCGATCGCCTGATGCAACCCATCACTCCAGCGCCGCCCCGATAATACCCGCCCTGTAAATTCATCTACAATCAAAATTTCGCCATTACGAACGATATAACTTACTTCATCTTTGAATAATTCTTTGGCCTTGACAGCATTAAATATATAGTGTGCCCAAGGATCCTCTGGATCGTAGAGATCTTTAACTCCCAGTAGTTTTTCTGCCTGTTCAAAACCCTGATCCGTCATCAATACATTCCGGGCTTTCTCATCTACTTCATAATCCCCGTCTTCTTCCTTATCTTCTTCCCCCTCAGTGGTCGATCGTACCAGTTGAGCGGCAATCTCTGCTGCCCGGAGATATTTTTCTGTCGGCCGCTCTACCTGTCCAGAAATAATTAAAGGAGTCCGAGCTTCATCAATCAAGACTGAATCTACTTCATCAATAATGCAAAAGTTAAAGGGACGCTGTACCACTTCTTCCATAGAAGTTGCCATGTTATCCCGGAGATAATCAAAACCTAATTCACTGTTAGTTGCGTAGGTAATATCACAACCATAATTCCGCTGCCGCTCGGTTGCGCCCATATTTTGCTGGATCAGCCCCACCCGTAAACCCAAGAAACGGTGGATTTGTCCCATCATTTCTGCATCCCGCCGGGCTAAGTAATCATTGACAGTGACCACATGAACCGATCGCCCCCCTAAAGCATTGAGATAAGCAGGCAGGGTAGATACTAGGGTTTTACCTTCCCCAGTTTTCATTTCCGCAATCTCGCCCTTATGTAGCACGACTCCCCCTAGGAGTTGCACATCAAAATGACGCATCCCTAGCACTCGCACAGAAGCCTCCCGAACTACAGCGAAAGCCTCTGGCAGGATTTCATCTAGTAAAACTTCTCGCTCCTTATCATTCTTAGCTTTGGCCAGCTTTTCTTGAAATTCGGTGGTCTTTCCCCGCAGTTCATCATCCGAGAGTTTCACGATATCTTCCTCTAAAAGATTACTCTCGGTGACGTAGATTTGATATTTTTTGAGTTTCCGGGCGTTGGGATCACCAAATATCTTCTT
>JANMHD010000429.1:0-1809 GCA_031374985.1 Coleofasciculaceae cyanobacterium OTE_70_metabat_329
GAGCCAAAGTTTTCCACAATTTTACCTCATTGTATTAGTCTTTGTTCAATGTTAAGCTTACAAAGCCCGTTTGAGTTTTCCCCAAAGAATTACTTCGCCGGGGACGGGACTAGTGACGCTTTGGCGCTTTTACGAGCAACTGGGGCGTTTTCTCATTCCAAAAAAGATTTAGAGTTTTGTAATTCTGTTGCTAAATCAGTGGATTTTGAAAATCTACATTTTGAGCAGGGAAATATAAGAAGTTATCAGGCTGAGAAAGCAGATGTAACGATCGCTCTCCACGCCTGTGATACGGCAACCGATGACGCGATCTATCAAGGAATCAAATCTCAATCCTCTTTAATTATTTTATCGCCCTGCTGTCATAAGCAAATTCGGCAACAGGTTAATTTGACTTTAACTAGTGGAGGATTAAAAGATATATTAAAGTTTGGAATTTTACTAGAAAGACAATCGGAAATAATTACAGATGGATTACGAGCGTTGCTACTAGAATTATCTGGCTATGAAACTAAGGTTTTTGAATTTATCTCTCCTGAGCATACAAGTAAGAATATTATGATTGTGGGAATTAAGAGCGATCGGGTAGTAGATAAGGATTACATTCTTAGACAAATTAAAGAAATCAAAAATCTTTATGGCATAAAATTTCATTATTTAGAAACTCTATTGTTTCCTGACTTGTTACTTTCTCCTGATCTTGTTCAGTTGGTTAATTACTAACTAACAAAATTACGGCGTGGGAGGCGATCGCTTCTTCTCTCCCAATAGCATCTAATTTTTCATTAGTTGTGGCTTTGATACCAATTTGATCTGGAGTAATTGAGAGAATAACTGCAAGGCGATCGCGCATTTCTTTAATATGAGGTTTCAACTTCGGGCGCTCGGCAATAATTACCGAATCGATATTACTAATTTTCCAGCCCTGTTCTTGGATTAAATGATTTACTTGAGATAACAAAACTAAACTATCTGCCCCTTTCCATTTATCATCTGTGGGCGGGAAGTAATGCCCAATATCTCCTAAACTTAATGCCCCTAGCATGGCATCCATAATTGCATGGGTCAACACATCGGCATCACTATGCCCTAATAAGCCTTTCTCGTGGGGAATTTCTACCCCACCAAGGATTAGTTTTCTCCCGGTTGCCAACTGATGAATATCGTAGCCATTACCAATTCTAATTTGCATAAATTAAACCTATAGATTAACTTTGTTGTTGCTCTTTTACCCAAGCCCGAAAACTTTTTTCAGCTTCTATTTCATCTAGTTGATAAACCTGTAGAAACTTTTGAAAACATCCTTTAACTTCTAAAGATTCTAAAGGGAATATAGAGGTATTTTCTACTTCTATATATCGATTATCTTGGAGTTGATAAATACGCAAAACTTTACCGTTGTAACGCCAAAATTCTGGCACACCCATACTGGCATATAGATTAAGTTTGTCAATATCAGTGTGAGTAATATCAATTTCTACAATTAAATCTGGTGGTGGATCGGTAGTTAAGTTAACTATTTTACCAGCTACTTGGGGTTGATTTTGGATGTAATAACAATTATCTGGTTCCGCACTCCTTTTGATATCTGGGCGATCTAAAGTAGTCGATCCCATTGTTTTAAGTTTTAACCCCAGTTCTCCAACTAAAACTCGGATAAAGATATCGACAAATCTAACTATGTTATCGTGAATTTCTAAAGGCATAGTAATTTCTAAGGTTCCTCGATCGTAGGTCAATCGAGACGATCGCTTATTCCCCAAAGCTGTCAGAATTTGTTGATAGTTTTCCCAGCTAATATTATGAAAA